>JBEGQV010000221.1:0-3409 GCA_041180785.1 Bacteroidota bacterium
AAATCATCAAAAATGGTTGCTTATGTTCCAACGAATAATCAATTCCCCTTGCAATCTTCTCTCCTACCACTGAACCCATCGAACCACCAATAAAACTGAAATCCATTGCCGAAATAGTCAAGGGAATACCATTCATTTTACCGTGTGCAGAACGAACGGCGTCTTTCAGGCCGGTTTTATATTCGGTTGATTTGATTCGATCCACATATTTCTTGGTATCAACAAATTCCAATGGATCCCCTGAGCTCATCATTGGGTCGATTTCCGTATAAAGTGTTTGATCAAATAATAATTCGAAATATTCTTGCGAACCAATTTTCTCGTGATAATTGCAATTTGAACACGTAAAGGCAAACACACGATGCTCTCTAGTGTGAATTGCTTTTTTACAAGAAGGACACTGATACCATAATCCATCAGGTGCTTCTCTTTTAAATTCGGTCGGGGTTTGAATCCCTTTATCTTTTCTGGTAAACCAAGACATATATTCGTTATTTAAACGGGTAGCAAAATTACAGAAATTTCATGTAAATTACTTAATCACAAGCAATTTTCTGGTAATTTGCTGGTTTTCAATTTGAACAGTAATTAAATAGGTCCCTGAATCTAATTGATTCACATTCCATTCTCTTTCAAGATACAATCCATTGACTTGAATGGATTCATTCAAATGGACTTTCCCTTGCAAATCTGACAAACTCATTTGAATATTTTTCATTTCAGTGGTTGTCGATAATGCAATTTTCACTTTACCCGTACTTGGATTTGGGTAAACTGATAAGGCGTTTGATTCTAATTTGTTTTCAACTCCCAAAATCAGATCTTTTTTACCTTTTGGTCCTTGAACATTCAAATTATCAATCGCCCATCCCCATCCATTAGCACCTACATCTGCATGCAATCTGAAGCGCAATACAATCTTATCTCCAGATTTAATATTCCCATTTTGTTTTAAATCAATTTCCATCGGCTTATACATATCAAAGCTTCCGGTTGAGGTTGAATTTCCGACTTTATCAAAACTTAAATTGTAGGCCTTAAGCCATGTGGCATCTTTTCTGGCATCCCATCCTTCAGATAAATCAAACCAGGTTTTACCTAAGTCTTTCGACGCCTGAACAATCACATAATCATAGAAATATCGATTGATGGTTCCATCGGGATTATAAAAACTCTCGCCATCTTCTCCAGGTTCTACTAAAACAACTTGATCAAAATAGATTTTTGCTGTATCAGCACGGACAACTATTGGCTTTAATAAAAGTGCATCATTGTTTGTGAATTTATCTGTTCCATTCGTACCGGGCTCAATATCCTCACTTCCATCCTTATAATTGTGTTCTGAATTAAGACCCACTGTATTAAAGAATGTTGGTTTAGAAATGGTAAATCCTTTTAAATAAAAATCAGAAGTTGGATAACGGTCAAAAGAAGTTTGATACTCATTGACAGGAGTCAAGAAATCCACCACCCTGAATTCATAATATCCACTTGCGGGAGAATTAACGGTATTTTTGTTTTTTGCTTTATCCATAACGATTATACGATATTTTACTACATCACCCGATTTCAACGGGCTGGCAGAAAAATCAAAGGTATAATTATAGGCATTTGCCTCTAAAGTTGAAAGCACCAAGGGCTTTGAAACAGTTGTACCTCCATTAATAGCATATTCGATGGTGGCAGATGAGATTCCAATATTATCACTCGCATACAAGGTTGGCAAAGAAATACTTGTTTGTGATGCAAACACATATTTAAGCGGATTGGAATAAACAACTTTGGGTTTAACCGTATCAGCACCGATGGTAAATTGGTAATAACTTCCATAATTCTTTCCAGATATGGTTAAATAAGGCGCCTCTGCTGGCGTTACAAAGGTTTTTCCTGCTGCGGTTTGCGCAGTCCAATAATACCGAATTACCCGATCAGTACTCGATTTTGGTAATACATATTGATAGGTATCTGTTGTACCAGCTACTAAAGTTGGCGTATAAGCCGTCGCCGATGTAATGGAAGCATTTGAAGAAAGCATTAATTTTAAAGAATTAGCCTTCAACAAAGTATCTGAGTACAATTTTGCCTGAAAAATAAAATCTTGATCAGTGGCTTCTGTATCATCATAATTAATCCCATAAATACTCGATCCATACCAACCCATGTCTTTGAAAAATCCTTCTACGATTGGACCAACTGAACGCGTAACTTGACCTAGACCCATTTGAGGCGTCATTAAACTGTTTGGAGGATTCAAATTTAACCTACTAGGTGCATATGATTGATCTACATGGTAAATACTAGATCCATCTACAAAAGACTTTGGGGTATACAACATCCCTTTTGCTTTATTTACTGCTACTAAATTTGTTGCATTAAGAAACAAACTAGATTCTGCAGTTACTGCGGACAATAAGGTTGCAGAATTATTTTTGTAAGCAGTGGTCGTATCAGTTAATTTTATTCCAGCTTTTGTTTCCATGAAATGATCAAAAATCCCCGGATAACCATATCCAACCGTAGTTTTATCAGCTGACAACTCAAATTGACCAATAAAACCTAAACCGTGACCTAACTCATGTAAAACAACAGAAAGAAAATCATACTCTTTAGATGAGGGGGCTCCATCAATTCCCTTGTACCAATTTGCAAAATCAGAATTAAATCGAGCGACAATATCGGGATCTGTTCCGTTGAAATTCTTGTGAGCAATTTTCTCAGCTAGGGCAATGGGATAAAATGTATTTAATCGAGCTGCCCCCGGAAAATTAGCATAGTAATTGGAAGCCCCCGCACTACCTAATACATTTGAGGCAAGTGGTGTCCAATATACTCGGACATTAATGGTCTGATCTGTAGAAAATACTTTACTCCAAATATTACCAGCATATTCAAATATATTTTTAACTTCAATCGGTGTATTTTCTGCATAACTAAAATTAAAAACATTTTGAGTATTATTTTTGACACCTTCTAGAGAAACTTTCAATTTTTCCTCTTGAATAATTTTCAATATTTCTTCGCGATAATTGTCCGGAAGTATTATGGGATTCTCCGGCACATATTCAATCACCTCTTTCCCTTTTTTGATTTCCATTTTGTGTTTCTGAGCAAATGCTTGGAAACCTACAAAAAACACGACTAAAATGAGAAGGAGACGATTCATATTATTTTTTATAACTAAGTATTTTATCCAAAAGTCCAACAAAATCTTGTGATTGAATAGCTGTATGACTAATTTCTTCTTGATTGTGTGAGGTTGTAATTCCAACTACCTGACAACCTGCAGCCTGACCCGATTTAATGCCTTGCATTGAATCTTCAATCACCCAACAATTGATAGGATTTACCCCTAATTTATGTGCTGCAAGCAAATAGATTTCAGGATCAGGCTTTCCTTTTTTTACCTCTG
>JBEGQV010000222.1:0-2652 GCA_041180785.1 Bacteroidota bacterium
ATGTTGATGGGTGATGAAGTAGCTCCTCGTAGAGAGTTTATTGAGAAGAATGCAAAATATGCAAAAGTGGATGTGTAATGGAATTTGATTTTAAATCGTACCATGTTCGAGCAATTAATGCAGAGACTGAGGAAGAGAAAGCTGCTATTAACCAGGAGCTAAAAGATTTTTATGCAGCTTTACCTGAAGATCAAAAATCTTTATTTAATCAGTCTTTGCAGAAATTTTTATTGACAGAAATGGGGCGATTAGGATCCGATTACCAAGCCATAAAAAACAATATCCCTCAAAATTAACATGAGCCAATCGAAAGATCGCTTAGATGAAATAATGGCAGAAGATTCTCAGGGCGAGAATCTTTTGTCGTTCCTACAACCTAAGAACTGGAAAATAAATTTATTGGCGCCTAGGGAATCAGTAAGGAAATTAGAAAAGTCCTTATTGAAAAACCAGGAAATTATCGAGAAATCAAAATTTATCTCTCGTGATTTATCATGGCTAAAATTTGATGAGCGGGTTTTAGATCAAGCAAGAGATACTTCTAAAAATTTATTTGATCGGTTGAAATTTCTGGCCATTACGGCCTCTAATCTTGATGAATTTTTCACCATTCGTGTAGGTTCATTATACAATTACATCGATTTTGGAAAAGAGCGAACCGATTATTCCGGTTTACGCGAGCTTCCCTTTAAGCAAACGCTAATTGCCGCAGCCAAGGAATTCAGTGTTGAGAAACATCGTTTATTTATTGAAGAAATTTTGCCACTTTTTCCTTCAAATGGATTGAAGTTGGCTGATTTATCAGATCTTACAGAAGATGAGTTGGTTGAAGTTGAGCAATATTTCAACCGAACAATCTATCCAATGTTAACACCGATGGTGTTTGATAATACGCACACATTTCCGAGTTTATTGGCCAAGACCTTGATTTTTGGAGTTGTTTCTGTTGGAATTCCTGCTTTGAAACCTTCTAAAAATAAAAATGAAAAAGATATGAAAATATCTTTTGTTCAAATTCCGACTAATTTGAATCGTTTTTATACCATCGAGCGTGAAAATGAAGTGTTGTTTTTACCTATTGAAATTATCATTCGAAATAGTTTACATATTCTTTATAAGAACATTGAGATTGATTCGGTTAGTTTATTTAGAATAACGCGAAATGGGGATTTTGATGTAGTTGAGCATGAAGATCAGGAAACCGATTTCGTGGATGAGATTAAGAAAAAGATTAAAGATAGAAGACTTGGTAGGGTAACAAGAGTAGAAGTAGAAAAAAATTATTCTACTTACTTGATGGATGAAATGTTGAAGCGTTGGAGTTTAGAGCAATCAGATATTTTTATTAAAGAGTCAATTCTCGATTTTACCAGTTTTTGGCAAATATTAAAACATCCTGAGTTTAAAAACCGGATGCCCAAAAGTCCTGCCATCGTTCCTCCTATTGGATTGAAATCAGTTGTTATTGATGATATTTTTGAGACGATGAAAAAAGGTGATATCCTTTTACATCATCCGTATAATAATTTTGAACCTGTCATCCAATTGCTAGAGCAAGCAGCTGAAGATCCACAAGTGTTGGCGATCAAGATTACCTTATATCGTATTTCAAAAAATTCGCGCATTGCAAATGCGCTATTACGCGCCGCCGAACAAGGTAAGCACGTATCGGTTTTGTTTGAAGTGAAGGCGCGTTTTGACGAAGAAAATAATATCCGTGAAGCAACCCGATTGCAAAAAGCGGGTTGCTTTGTGATTTATGGCATACCAGGTTTAAAAACGCATACGAAATTATTGCAAGTGATTCGTAATGAAGGCACACATGTAATGAGCTATGCCCATTTGTCGTCTGGAAATTATAATGAAGATACGGCAAAGTTGTATACTGATATTGGTCTATTAACAACCGATACACGTATTACACAAGATATCGCTGAGTTTTTTAATGTGATCACTGGGCATTCAATGCCGACTCAATATGAGCATTTAATCACTGCACCTCGAGATATGCGAAATCGTTTGATTGAAATGATTGAGCAGGAGGTGAAAAATCATCAACAAGGTATACCTGCTGGTATTTGTTGGAAAATTAACTCCTTGCAAGATAATAAAGTGATTGAAGCTTTATATGCGGCCTCAAATGCAGGTGTTCCTGTCTTGTTAATCGTTCGAGGAATTTGTTGTTTGCGCCCGCAACGAGAAGGTCTCTCCAAAAATATTTTCATTAAATCGATTGTTGGTGATTATTTAGAACATACTCGCTTATATTATTTCCACCATGCAGGCGAACCAAAAGTGTACGGAGGTTCAGCTGACGTGATGGTGAGAAGTTTTGATCGTCGAATTGAATCTTTGTTTGAGCTGGTGAATGCCCGAGTAAGAAATCAAGCCATTACGATTTTAGACTGGAACTTGCGAGATACTAAAAATTCCTATGAAATGCAGGAAGATGGTGGATATTGGAAAGTAGAAAGTAATGTACCATTCGATATTCACACAGAATTTTATCAATTAAAAGAAGAAAATTTAATAAATCAGATTAATTTTAACCAATATACAATATCTCTGGAAACAAATATTTCCTGAGTAACTCATCAATAAAACCCTATGGAGAGATTTACGGGCCTATGAGGCATTGTTTTAATTTTAGGT
>JBEGQV010000223.1:0-28589 GCA_041180785.1 Bacteroidota bacterium
CAATTCTAGATAGCATACGGCGCCCGCATTGGTTGATTAATATAACGATTTGCCTCCTCGTCATCGATAAATTCTTGTTTGACTGGATCGAATTTCAAATTTCGATTGACGCGCATGGCAATGAGTCCCAAGTTGACAATCGTACAAGAACGATGTCCATTTTGCTCATTAAGCGCAAAAGTTTTTCGATTTTTCACCGCATCCACAAAATCTGTTTGCTGCATCGGTGGTTCAGGAAACTCTGATAATTTTCGATCAAGATCTGGAATATCAGATTTAAAACCTTTAAATAACTTTCCTTTTGGACCTTCAATATATGCCACATTTTCATCTTTACCTTCACCATCTAAGACAATTTGACAACCATCGGCGTAAGTATAAGTGATTCGTCTAAATATACCCACTGCATCTGCATCTTGCACAGGTGCATCAACTTCAATGTATACTGGTGACGTGTCATCTTTTCCTAACAAATATTGAATGGGGTCTAAGTAATGCTGACCCATATCACCTAATGCCCCACCATCATAATCCCAATATCCTCTAAAAGTCCCATGAGTACGATGAACATGATAGGGTTTGTAAGGTGCTGGTCCCAACCAAGCGTCATAATTTAATTCCTTAGGTACAGGTTGTGGGCTTAAATCTGTTTTTCCAATCCAGTAAAACTTCCAATCAAAACCCGTATGTTTAGAAATCGTAAATTTCAATGGCCAACCTAATAGTCCCGAATCAACTAATTTTTTGATGGGTCGAACAGGTGTATTCATCCCATAAAAATTAGCATCAAAACGAAACCAAGTGTTCAATCGGAAAATTCGACCATGCTGTTGAACGGCTTCCATCAATTTCTTTCCTTCGCCAATGGTTCGAGTCATTGGTTTTTCGCACCAGACATCTTTCCCTGCCCTTGCAGCATCTGCAGCAATGATACCATGCCAGTGTGGAGGTGTGGCAACGTGTACAATGTCAACTTCAGGCAATTGAATTAATTCGCGATAATCGGAAAAAGATTTTACTCCCTTTTCCACCATATCCAATCCCATTTGAAGATTTTTCTGATCCACATCACACATGGCTACCACTCGAGTACCTGCGTATGGTATGTGTCCACGACCCATACCACCTGTACCCACAATACCTTTTGTAAGTTGATCACTTGGTGCTACAAACCCTTTGCCGAGTACATGCCGAGGCACAATACTAAATGCCGTTGCAGCTAAAATAGATTGACTGATGAATTTTCTTCTGGAAATTGACATAAGGCTAAATTTATAACTAAATATATAAATAATATTTAGAAATCAATATATTGACTGCCCTGAAATCAACAAACACTTGCTCACTCTACTCACTGGCTCACTAGCTCACTAGCTCACTAGCTCACTTAACAAGCAACCTCATCACCGTATCTGGTTTCGAAAATCGAGTCACCCGTACTTCCATTTCACCTGATTTTTTAAATAAACGCTGCGGAACAGCAACCTGATCAAAGAAAACAGAATCAGCTTGGTAGAGATCTAATTTTCGACGAGAGCCATCTTTTTGTTTGATTAACAATAGATAATGAACCTCATTTGGATTACTTGCATCTGTATATTTTTTTCGAATGGCGCCATCGAGCGCCAATTCTTTCAATTCATCGTAGTCTGCATACACCTTTTCAGCCCATAAATCAGGTAAATAAAATTGGGCGAGGAGTGCCAAAGCACCCATTACAAAAATCATGGTGGAGAAATTTTTTGTTCCCCAGATCGATTCCGAATGGGTATTTTTAGATCCACCACTACCAATGTTACCAAACAATGGCATTTTCAATTTTTTGCGTGGACGATGAACGGGCTTGTAATACTCAGACATTTTTTTTCGAATAATTTGCAAATGAAATCAAATTGAAAAATAAATCAGCATTTTTTACAGGAATTCTTTAAAAAATTGCGCATTTAAACTTTCAAATTGGTAAATTGCATATTAAAATTTATACCAAAGCCTAGAGGCGTAAAGAATACAATGATTTCAATCATCAGTAAAACAGTAACCAAATTATTTGGCACCAAGTCAGAGAGAGATATTAAGGCAATCATGCCGATTGTCGAAGCTATAAAACAAGAATACGCAAAATTATCCACTATTTCAGACGATGCCCTTCGAGGCAAAACCATTGAATTTAAAAAACGCATTCAAGCTCATTTAGCAGGAATTGATGCCCAAATTGAAGCGTTAAGATCGCAAGCGAATGCTACGGAAGATGTAGACCAAAAAGATCAATTCTTTCAACAAATTGATCAATTGAATTTAGAACGAAACAAGGAGCTTGAGGTTGTTTTAAATGAAATTTTACCAGAGGCTTTTGCCGTGGTAAAAGAAACGGCTAGAAGATACACAGAACATAAAGAATTAGTTGTCACAGCTACCACAGAAGACAAATTCATTGCTGCCAAAAAATCGAATGTTGTCATTGAAGGAGAAAAAGCCATTTGGAAAAACACGTGGATGGCTGCTGGCAATGAAATCACCTGGGAAATGGTGCATTACGATGTTCAATTAATTGGTGGTATTGTTTTACATCAAGGAAAAATCTCAGAAATGGGAACAGGTGAAGGTAAAACCTTGGTTTCAACCCTACCATCCTATTTAAATGCCTTGGCAGGTAGAGGTGTTCACTTGGTGACGGTTAATGATTATTTAGCCAAACGTGACTCTGAATGGAATGCGCCATTATTTGAATTTCATGGGTTAACTGTTGATTGCATTGATCGACATGAGCCAAACACAGAAGCTCGTAGAAATGCTTATTTAGCAGATATTACTTACGGGACCAATAACGAATTTGGTTTCGATTATTTGCGTGATAACATGGCACGAAGCATCGAAGACCAGGTGCAACGCCCGCACCACTTCGCGATGGTCGATGAGGTGGACTCGGTCTTAATTGATGATGCTCGTACACCATTAATCATTTCAGGACCCATTCCGAAAGGAGATGAACAAGAGTTCGAAAACTATCAACCCCGCGTTCAAAGTTTATTTGAAGCCCAAAAACAATTGGTGCAAAATTTCTTGGTAGAAGCCAAAAAAGGCATTTCCAATAATGATAAAAAAGAAGGTGGATTAGCGCTATTCCGAGCCTTTAGAGGTTTACCAAAATCTAAACCTTTAATTAAATTCCTCTCTGAAAGTGGTAACAAACAAATTTTGAATGAAACTGAAGGCATTTACTTGGCTGAAAACCAAAAATTAATGCCTCAGGCAGATGAACCATTATTATTTACCATTGACGAGAAAAACAACCAGGTTGAATTAACTGAAAAAGGTTTAGCCTTCATGAGTTCTAACACGGAGGATCCTAATTTCTTTGTATTGCCTGATTTATCGACTGCCTTGAATCAAATCGATAAAAATGATGCGCTATCGGATGCGGAAAAATTAGCACAAAAAGATGCCTTAATTACGGATTACAATAACAAGGCTAGTCGAATTCATACGGTTAACCAACTATTAAAAGCGTACACGCTTTTTGAAAAGGATACTGAATACATCTTGGTGGATGGAAAAGTAAAAATCGTTGATGAGCAAACAGGTCGTGTGATGGAAGGTCGTCGTTATTCAGACGGTTTACACCAAGCGATTGAGGCAAAAGAAGGTGTAAATGTAGAGGATGCAACGCAGACCTATGCAACGATTACACTGCAAAATTACTTCCGTATGTACCACAAATTAGGTGGTATGACTGGTACGGCAGAAACAGAAGCAGGGGAATTCTGGACGATCTATAAATTAGATGTTGTTTCTATCCCAACCAACAGAACCATTCAAAGAAAAGACCATGAGGACAAGGTGTATCGTACGGTACGTGAAAAATACAATGCGGTTGCGGCAGAAATCCAAGAATTAGTGGAGCAAGGTCGACCAGTCTTGGTAGGTACCACTTCCGTTGAAAATTCTGAATTAATTAGTCGATTGCTTACCATTCGTAAAATCCCACACAATGTCTTAAATGCCAAACACCATGCACGCGAGGCAGATATCGTAGCAGAAGCCGGACAATCAGGCAAAGTGACCATCGCTACCAACATGGCGGGTCGTGGAACGGATATTAAACTAAGTGCAGAGGCTCGTTCTGCGGGCGGTTTGGCCATTATTGGTACCGAAAGACATGAGTCGAGACGTGTGGATAGACAGTTAAGAGGACGTTCGGGTCGACAAGGAGATGTGGGTTCTTCTCAATTCTTTGTATCCTTAGAAGACAACTTAATGCGTTTATTTGGTTCAGACCGTATCGCAAAAGTGATGGACCGTTTGGGGATGGAAGAAGGAGAAGTGATCCAGCATTCGATGATTACCTCTTCTATTGAACGAGCTCAGAAAAAAGTTGAAGAAAACAACTTTGGTATCAGAAAGCGTTTGTTGGAATATGACGACGTGATGAATTATCAAAGAAATGCTATCTATAAGCGTCGCCAGAACGCTTTATTTGGTGAGCGTTTAGCATTGGACATTGTAAATACCTTGTTCGATGTGTGTCAAGACATCATCAACCAATACCCTTCTTACGAGGAAATGGAATTGAAGGTAATTGAATTATTGGGTATCGAACCACCATATTCTGTGGAAGAATTCAATAAATTGACCAATGATAAGCGCACAGAGTTGCTTTTTGTGGCAGCAGAAGGACATTATAAGGAGAAAAATGAATTCATTTGTCAGAAAGTAATAGGGGTAGCCCAAGAAGCTACTCGACAAGGATATACAGGTATTCAAGTTCCAATCACCAATGGTCAATGGATGACAGGAATTGTAGTAGATGCCAACAAAACCATTGAATCAAAAGGAAAGGAAGTAGTGATGGAGATGGAGAAATTTATCACATTAACACTGATTGACCAAGAATGGAAAGAACATTTACGTGTGATGGACGATTTAAAACAATCCGTTCAAAATGCAGTATTTGAACAAAAAGACCCGCTATTAATTTACAAATTTGAAGCAGTTTCTATTTTCCAAAAATTTGTTTCAAAGGTAAATAGCGACACCATTAGTTTCTTACTGAAAGCCGATATTCCTGAAATTCAAGAAACAAATCAGCAAGCAAAAGCACCAAAAGTAGAAGCACCCAAGTTGCAAATTACGAAGGAAGACGCACTATCATCACTTTTAGGTGGATTAGCCGAACACGGTGGAGAGCAAGAATACCATGATCCAAGTGAACGTTCAGCTGAGCGAGTTGCACCACGTCAGGCCATCAAAATTGCCGACCGTAACCAGCGCGTAACAGTTCAATACAAAGATGGATCGATTAAAGAAAATGTCAAATATAAGGTAGTAGAGCAGGATGTTGAAAGTGGTAATGCGGTTGTGATTGCGTAATAGAGACGAGAGACGAGAGAAACATATCAAATTACTCGTCTCTCGTCTCTCGTCTCTCGTCTCTATACTAACACAATATCGTCTGCATGGGCAACTTCACCCCCATTTTTTGCTAATTCCTGGGATGAATTACTTGTGCGAGCGATGGCGATAAGGTTTTTATCCAAATCAAGTAGTTCGATCACTTCACTTTTGGTAAAATCACCAATAAACTCATTGATACCCACCGAAAGTAAGGATTTGCGTTGACGAACTGCCTTTTCGGCTCCTTTATCCAATACTACTTTTCCAGAAATGAGCGATCCAGCAGCTAACCATTTTTGTCTGGAAGACAAACTTGCCTCCTGTGGTTCAAATACAGAGCCAATTTTTTCCTCAATCGCATCTAAGATTCCATTTGCTTGTTCTAATCCAAAAATCACCACTTTTATTCCCAGCTTAGTTGCCAGTTTGGTAAAGGTTAATTTGGAGATCATACCCCCCAGACCTGTTGAGGATTTATCCGAATTAACTACTTTGAGAATTGAATCATCAATTGAAGTAATGTGTCGAATGATATCGCCTTTTTCGTCCAATAATCCACCAACAGATGTACTAATCAATAATTTTGTGGCTCCAAAACCCGTTGCAATCAAGGTTGCCAATTCATCATTATCTGAGAATTTTAATTCCAAATTACTCACCACATCATTTTCATTGGCGATTGGAATGACCCCACTTTTCCAAAGTTCTTGATAGGTTTCTTTCAATTGCAAAAATTGTTCGCGCTGGGAAAAATGGTGTCGCTCGCATAGACTTTGAGCAATAGCGATCCCATATTTCTGAAAAAAATGATTGTATTTGGCAATTAAAATAGGATTTCCGATAGCAGCTGCTGCCTTTCGTTCCTGAATTTGACCTTTATATTTTTTTAAATAAGTTTTTCCGGCTGCTACCGCACCCGATGAAACCAAGACAATATCGTATTGGGCATGTAATTGTGCTACTTGAGACGCAATTTTCTCTAAAATCAACTCATTAACCTCTCCATTTGATTTTGTAATGGTAGAAGAACCAAATTTTATGACGACGATTGGCTTTGCCATGTATTATTCCTTCGAAAGCTCTAAATTAGCAAAATAAGCCCATTTATGGCAATTTAAACTCACATTTTTTGGCAATGGCCGATTTTAATTTTCGCAAATAAACTGCTCTACTTATGTCAATCGCACCGTATCGCTTCACGTTATCATTCATAAACTGCGAATCCAACAATTCAAATCCTTGTGTTTTTAGAATCTCTATCAGGTAATGAAATGCCACCTTAGAAGCATTGGAAACCTTTGTAAACATGGATTCTCCAAAAAAGGCACCACCTATACAAACACCATAAAGTCCCCCAACCAACAACCCATTTTCATAAGCTTCCACTGAATGAGCATATCTTTTTTGATGCATTTCGGTATATATTTCAACCAAATAATCTGAAATCCAAGTCAATTCCTCATCTTTTCTAGGGGCGGCGCAGTTGATCATTACTTGTTTAAAATTTTCATTGATTCGAATGTCGAACTGATGGCGATTTAAAATCGGCCTTAAGCTTTTAGCAGGTTGATAGGTATCGATTGGAATAATAGCTCGAGGGTGAGGATTGTACCAATAAATTTCACCATCAGGCTCAGCCATTGGAAAATAGCCTGTACTGTAAGCAGAAACCATCTCTTCAACCGTAAAAATTTCGTGGTTAGACATAAATAATCAACATATTATTGGTATTTTAATAACAAAATTCAGAACTTTACTCTTCAAAAATCAAAAATTTTGGTGGAAAGCCAAATTTTATTTTTTAGAATGTTAAAAATATTCTCACTTAAAGGACCAAAAGCCCAGATGCGACGAAGGCGAAGATTTACCTATCGAGTATGATATCTTGATTAGGTTTAAAATTTTTGTTTCACTTTTTATTGTCCTTTTTTTGAATGAATTCATATACTGTTCAAGTTGCTAACCAAAGCCATTTTGGCTTGGCAGAATCTATTTGTCATGAAATGGCCGAATCGGCCAAGGCAAGAGGTACTGGCATCGCAAAACGTACCCCAGAGTATCTTCAGGCAAAGATGTCGGAAGGAAAAGCCATTATTGCCACAGATGATGTAACAGGCGAATTTGTTGGTTTTTGTTATGTTGAAACGTGGGAGCATGGTAAATTTGTGGCCAATTCTGGATTAATCGTTAAACCAAGTTATAGACAATACGGAGTAGCCAAAGCGGTAAAAGCCAAGGCATTTGAATTGTCAAGAAGCAGATATCCAGATGCAAAAATTATAGGGATTACTACTTCTTTGGCGGTGATGAAAATCAATTCTGATTTAGGGTATTTACCAACCACATTTT
Source organism: Bacteroidota bacterium (assembly GCA_041180785.1). Taxonomy (GTDB): domain Bacteria; phylum Bacteroidota; class Bacteroidia; order Cytophagales; family Spirosomataceae; genus Sandaracinomonas. Next base: position 7,741 of record JBEGQV010000223.1, read on the forward strand.
CAGAGTTACCCGTAGACGACAATTTTTGGAAAGGATGCGAATCATGTGTTAATTATGACATTCTAACAAGAACAAATGGTAAAATATGCCTTTGTACTGGAATGATTTACGATCCAACAGCCTCAGTTGCAAAATCTGAGGAAGAAGCAGATGAAAAATGGATTTTCTTAAAAAATCTATCAGTATTTAATAAATTAAAAAAGTTTAAGGAAAAGTTATTGATGCCTTTCCATAAGAAAGAAAAAAAGAAATAATATGAGCAAGCCTAAGGTTATTCTAGCATTTAGTGGTGGATTAGACACCTCCTTCTGTGTAAAATATTTAACTGAAGAAAGAGGAATGGAAGTTCATTCCGCTTTAGTAGATACAGGTGGATTTTCTCCTGCTGAATTGAAAATAATTGAAGAGAAAGCATACAGCCTAGGTGTAGCGAGTCATGTTAACCTAGATGTAGTCGATAAATATTATAATGACTGTATCCGCTTTTTAGTGTACGGAAATGTATTAAAAAACAACACTTATCCGTTATCTGTATCGGCAGAACGTGTTTTTCAAGCCACTGCCGTAGCAAAATATGCTCAAGAAATTGGTGCGAAAGCCATTGCACACGGTTCAACAGGTGCAGGAAACGATCAGGTGCGTTTTGATGTTGTTTTTAGAATTTTAGTTCCTGAATGTGAAATCATCACGCCAATTCGCGATTTACAATTATCGCGTGAAGCAGAAATTGATTTCTTGAAGTCGAAAGGCGTTGTTCAGGAGTGGCACAAGGCAGCTTATTCGATCAATAAAGGATTGTGGGGGACATCTGTGGGAGGAAAAGAAACCTTAACTTCCAATGGATATTTACCCGAAGAGGCATGGCCTACTCAGTTGACAAAAACAGAACCAAGTACCATCACCTTGGAATTTGAATCAGGACAATTAGTCGGCTTAAACGGCAAAAAATCGAGCTCATCTGTAGCTGCTATTCGTGAATTGACTGATTTGGCTGGTGCTTATGCAGTTGGAAGAGATATCCATGTGGGTGATACTATTATTGGCATAAAGGGTCGCGTTGGATTTGAAGCCCCTGCTCCATTAATTATCATTAAAGCACATCATTTATTAGAAAAGCACGTGCTTACAAAACACCAATTGTATTGGAAACAAAACATTGGGGATATGTATGGCACGTTATTGCATGAGGGTCAATTCCTTGATCCAGTAATGAGAAACTTTGAGCATTTCCTAGAAAATACGCAATCAAATGTAACAGGAAAAGTTATTGTTCAATTGGCTCCTTATCAATTCCATGTTGTTGGTATTGAATCAAAATATGATTTAATGTCGTCTGCATTTGGCGCATACGGGGAAATGAATAAAGCCTGGTCTGGGGATGATGTAAGAGGTTTCTCTAAAATCGTTTCGAATCAGACTATGATTCATAATTTGGTAAATAAAGAGTAGGGACGAGAGACGAGAGACGAGAGGGACACCTTTTTTAAAAAAAATATGAAAGCTAAAATTGGAATTATAGGCGGAGCGGGATACACGGGAGGAGAATTATTGAGAATTTTAATCAATCACCCAATGGTGGAGGTTGCTTTCGTGCATTCCAATTCACAGGCTGGAAAGCCGGTTTACGCTACCCATACCGACTTACTGGGCTCAACTAATCTTTTATTCACCGATCAGCTTTCGAAGGTTGATGCACTATTTTTATGTTCAGGACATGGTGAATCTTCAAAGTTTTTAGCAACACATACGATTGATTCTACGACAAAAATCATTGATTTGAGTACTGATTATAGAGATCAATCAGAAGGTTTTGTATATGGATTACCAGAATGGCAAAAGGAAAACATTAAAAAAGCAACCAAAATTGCAAATCCAGGATGTTTCGCAACATCCATTGAATTAGCTATGTTGCCAATGGCCATGAATCAACTAATTGAAAGTGATGTACATGTTTCTGCTGTAACTGGGTCCACTGGAGCCGGACAAAGTTTATCGACGACGAGTCACTTCTCCTGGAGAAACAATAACATAAGTATCTACAAAGCCTTTACACATCAGCATTTAACTGAAATTGGGATGGTGCTTCACCAGGCAGCTTATCGCCCGAAAGTACATTTTATCCCTTACCGAGGAAATTTCTCAAAGGGAATCATGGCAAATGTTTATACAGCTTTTAATGGAACTCAAGCTGAGGCGATACAATTGTACCATGATTTCTACAAAGATTCTCCGTTTGTATTTGTCAGCGAAACAGCAATTGATGTCAAACAAGTGGTGAATACAAATAAGTGTTTTTTACACTTAACTGTTCATGATGGACAATTATTAGTTACGTCTATCATCGACAATTTAATCAAAGGCGCCTCTGGACAGGCCGTGCAAAACATGAATTTAATGATGGGTTGGCCGGAAGACAGTGGTTTACAATTAAAAGCAATCGGATTTTAGCATGAAATTATTTGACGTTTATCCATTATATCCCATTGAACTTACAAAGGCTTCTGGCTCGAAAGTTTGGGATAAAAACGGACAAGAATATATCGACTTATACGGCGGTCACGCCGTAATTTCTATTGGACATTCTCATCCTTATTATGTTCAAAAATTAACAGAACAATTAAAAAACATTGGATTTTATTCCAATTCAATTATTATTTCTGGTCAAGAGGAGCTTGCAGAGAAATTAGGCAAATTAGCAGGCTATGAAGACTATCAATTATTCTTAACCAATTCAGGAGCAGAAAGTAATGAAAATGCCTTAAAATTAGCATCCTTTCATACGGGTCGCAAAAAAGTGGTAGCCTTTCAACACGCTTTTCACGGAAGAACAGCAGGTGCAGTTGCCGTTACAGATAATCCAAGTATTGTTGCCCCGGTAAATGACACACAGCATGTCACCTTTTTGCCATTCAATCAGTACGAAGATTTAAGTGCAATTAATGAAGAAACTTGTGCTGTAATAGTAGAAGGCATTCAAGGGGTTGGTGGCATCCAAGTAGCAAGTGAGCCATTTTTAAAAGCATTAAGAAAAAAATGTGATGAAGTAGGTGCTTTACTCATTTTGGATTCTGTGCAATGCGGATATGGAAGATCAGGCAAATTCTTTTCTCATCAATTTGCAGGGATTGAGCCAGATTTAATCACTACCGCCAAAGGAATGGGAAATGGATTTCCAATAGGTGGTGTTTTAATTTCACCTAACATAAAAGCGAGTTACGGATTACTTGGAACAACATTTGGAGGAAACCACTTAGCATGTGCAGCAGCGAATGCTGTTTTAGATGTTATGAAAGATGAACATTTAATGGAAAATGCACAAACTGTTGGAAATTATCTTTTCAACGAATTAAAAGGCTTCAAAGGAATAAAGGAAATAAGAGGAAAGGGCTTAATGATTGGCATAGAATTTGAAAGACCTGTGGCAGAAGTACGTGATGCCTTATTATTTAAGCATCATATTTTTTGTGGATATGCAGGAAAACATACCTTGCGTTTGTTGCCAGCATTGAATTTAGACCAAGCAACTGCAGACCAATTCCTTAGTAGTTTGGAAAATGTTTTACAATAAAAACACCATGCTACTTTGTTTTGTAGCTAAAATGTGATTATTTTGCGTTTCTTTTTAACAAGAACAAGGATATAAAAATCAGTATTAATAAATTTTTCAATGGCGTTAATTACAAAAATTAGAGAGAAATCGGGTATCGCGGCAGCAGCCATCGCAATCAGTTTAATTTTATTCTTAGTAGGAAGTGATATTTTCCAAGGTAAATCATCATTATTTGGCACCAATAGTCAAGAAGTAGGTGAAATAGCGGGCGAAAAAATCATGATTGCCGACTTCCAGAAAAAAGTAGAAGAAGCAACAGCTAATTATACAGCACAAACAGGAAAAGGTCCGGGTGAACAAGAACAACAAATGATTCGTGACCAAGTTTGGAACCAATTGGTTTTAGACATTGCCTATAAAAAGGAATTTGATGCATTAGGTATTAAAGTTTCGGAAGAAGAATTAGTCGACATGGTGCAAGGGAATAATATACACCCATCTGTTCGTCAGCAATTCACCAATCCTCAAACGGGACAATTTGACAAAACGTTTGTGATTCAGTTTTTGAAGAACTTAAAGACAATGCCAGCACAACAGCAACAAGCTTGGGCTGCCTTTGAAAAGTCTTTATCTCAAGATAGAATTCGTACAAAATATGAAAGTCTTTTACGTTTGTCGAATTTTGTAACTTCTAACGAAGCACAAAAAGAGTACCAAACACAAACAGCTAAATTTAATGCTCGATTTGTACACGTTCCTTTTTATTCGATCAACGATTCAACGATTAAAGTTGAAGAATCGCAGTTAGAAGACTATTTAGCTAAACACAAGGAGCAATACAAAGGATATAATTCACGTTCGATTCAATACGTAACTTTCCCTGTTATTCCTACTAAGCAAGATACCGTTGAATTTTACAACCAAATCAAGAAATTGGCAAAAGATTTAGCAGTCGCTCCAAACGATTCTGCATTTGCGATGTTGAATTCTGATGTTAGAACTCCCTATTTGCTTTCGTATTCAGAAATTCCAGAAGCAGTAAAAACCCAATTGAGTACTTTCCAACCAGGTGGTATTTATGGTCCATTTAAAAACGGATTAACCTATTCGATTTATAAATATGGAGGAATCAAGAAAGACACCTTGTTTACTGTTCGTGCAAGTCATATTTTAATTGCACCTTCAAGCAAAACAGATTCAGCAAAAGCACAAGCTAAGCAAAGAGCTGAAGCAATTTTAGCTCAAATTAAAGGTGGGGCAAGTTTTGAAACCTTAGCTCAAATGAATGGAATGGACGGCACTGCACAAACAGGTGGTGATTTAGGTTATTTCAAGAACAATGGATCTATGGTAAAAGCTTTTGAAAAGGCAGTATTTGGATTTAATGGAACAGGTTTAATGCCACAAGTGGTTGAAACTGATTTTGGATATCATATTGTTAAAATCACGGATGCAAAAACAAATATCGCCTATCGTTTAGCTGCGATCAACAAAAACATCGCTCCTACCCAATCAACTTTAGATCGTGTATATGCACAAGCAGATAATTTTGCAAACGCAAATGGTACAGTAGGTGCATTTGAAGCTGCATTGAAAAAAGATAAGAGTTTAATCATGATGCGTGCGGAGAAAATTGCAGAAAACGCAACTTCAATTAACACCTTAAGCAATGCGCGTGAAATCGTACGTTGGGCTTTTGATGATAATACCTTTGTAGGAGATGGTTCTCATAAGGTTTTTGAGCAAGAAAACCAGTACATTGTTGCTTATTTAACTGGCAAGTCTGATAAAGACAATGTAAAAGTTGATGATTACCGTGATGAGATTACTGGAATCGTTCGAAACCAAATTAAAGGAGAGAAAATCAAAGCAAAATTAGCAGGCTTAAACGGTACTTTAGAGCAAATTGCTCAAAAATATGGTGCAGGTGCAATTGTGGAAAATGTAGTTGACATGACCCTTGCAAATGGCGTATTGAATTCGGCGGGTCCAGATGCAACAGCATTGGGTAGAATTGCTGGATTAAAGACTGGTAAAAGAAGCAAAGTATTTGTTGGTGACAATGGTGTTTATGTAGCTGAGAAAACGGGTGCTATTGCAGCTCCTGCATTAGCAGATTACAGCACCTACAAAAATCAAATTCAAATGATGACAACTCAAAGAACTTCTTTCTACATCAATGAGGCCATCAAAGAAAATGCAAAAATCGTTGATAGAAGAAATAAATTCTATTAATACCTCGTTATAATAAATGGAAAAGCATTCTGAAAAGAATGCTTTTCTTTTTTAATGTTAACAATGATTCAAAAAATTACACCTTATCGATTACTCATATTAGGCGTATTGTTACTCCTAATTACTCCATACATAACCACTAAATTTGATTTAAGTGAAGAAAAAAAATTCTCACTTAGTGAAAGTTCGATTCAAATTATCAAACAACTTAATTCCCCTATAAAGGTTAAAGTTTTTTTAGATGATGAAAATACACCAGGCGGCTTTAAACGACTGCACAAGGCACTAATTTCAACTTTAGAGGAATTGAAAAGCAACAGTAAAGTTCCCTTTCAAATTGAACAAATTCATATTTACAAAGACTATCCAACCGATCAAGATCGCCAAAATCTAGCCTTTTATTTAGACTCCTTGGGAATCCCTCCAACAAATGTGGTCAACAATGAAAATGGGAAGAAAACACAATTGATGGTTTTCCCTGGGATTGTTATTGAAAAAGACAATCATGTTTCAGGGGCTTTAATTTTAAAAGGAAATAAATTAAATACTTCTCAGGAAATTCTGAACCAAAGCATTGAAGGGTTAGAATATGAAATTATTCAAGCACTACAATCAATTCAAACTGATTCCAGGAAAAAAATTGGATTCCTATTAGACTACAGCCAGGTGCCAGCACTTCGACAAATGGATTTGATTCGTGCCATGAAGAAAAAGTACGATTTATATCCGGTTGACCTTGGACAATCAGCCACCCTAGAAGGTCTTGATGCGATATGTTTGATTCAACCAAGCAAATCCTTTTCAACAAAGGATGTATTCAAAATTGATCAATTTTTGGTAAAAGGTGGTAAGGCAATCTTTTTAATGGACGGTTGCAAAGTAGATACTGTACAACAGCAGGGACTCGTATTTACATCCAATGAAAGTGGTTTAGAAGAATTCTTTTTTAGAAATGGTATTCGACTCAATTCCAACATCATCAAAGATGCGCAATTATCTGGTGCTATCCCTTTAATTGTGGGAAATTTTGGCGATAAACCAAATATGCAATTAATGCCTTGGCCCGCCTTTCCATTAGTTGAGGGAAACCCAACAAATATCATTAGTAAAAATCTGGATGCGGTATACAGCAAATTCATTTCCAGTATTGATACGTTTGCAACTAATGGATTACAAAAAACCATCTTATTAAGCAGTAGTAAATTATCAAAACTTCAAAAATCACCTGCGACTTTACCATTTTCAGCTTCAGGGAAAGATTTTGACCCAAAAAATTATACCGATGGATCACAAATTGCAGCTGTTTTAAATCAAGGATATTTTCAGTCGATTTTCAAAAATAGACCTATCCCAAATGATTCATTGAAAAATTATTACCAAGAAAAAACGAGTAAAAAAGGAGCCTTCATTTTGGTTGGCGATGCAGATATTGCCCTCAATGAGTTGGACCCTAAAAGCCATCAACCCCTAACCTTAGGCTATGATTTATTTTCGCAACATACATTTGCCAATAAAGATTTTATCATGAACGCCTTTGCATATCTTTTAGATGAACAACAAAGTTTAATGGCCAGAAATAAAGAAGTAAAATTACGACCATTGGACAAGGAAAAAATCACCAAAGAAAGAAGTTTTTGGCAGACCATCAACTTGATTTCTCCACTAATTTTTGCAATGTTTATTGGCTATTTGGTTATCTTTTACCGAAAGAAGAAATACAGTAGATAAACTTTGGAAGAAACCCCAAAATATTTTAACTTCAAGATTAAATTAAAAAATAAGCTTTTTTGCTTTAAACTATAAACGCTAAAGATTAGAATGAAATTCTTAGTTGCTTCAAACATCTTATTAAAACAACTTTCTGCTATCAATGGAGTAGTTGCAAGTAATCCTATCCTACCTATCCTAGAGAACATTTTAGTAGAATTAGAAGGAAATCAATTAAAATTGACTGCCTCTGATTTACAAACTGTTATGACTACATCGCTTGATGTAGAAGGATCAGAAAATGGTGCGATTGCCTTACCAGCTAAATTATTATTAGAAACGTTAAGGAGTTTACCTGAGCAACCTGTAACCATTTCTGCTGATCAAGGAACCTTTGGTGCAGAAATTTCTACCAAAAATGGGCGTTTTAAATTAAGTGGCGAAAACCCAATAGATTTCCCTAAAATTCCAGAAGTTAGCAAAAATCAATCCATTGATGTATCTGCTTTGGTATTAGGAGAAGCCATTGCAAATACGCTATTGGCCGTTTCAAATGATGATATGCGACCTGCAATGACCGGTGTATTGATTCAAATGAATCCAGAACATACAAATTTTGTTGCAACAGACGGTCACCGTCTGGTACGTTACAGAAGAACCGATATTCAAACAAGTCAATCAAGTTCATTAATCTTACCCAAAAAGGCATTAGCCTTGTTAAAATCGACCTTACCTGCAGATGACAGCAATGTATCTGTAGAATTTAGTCAATCCAATGCTTTCTTTAGTTTTCAAAGCATTCAATTGATTTGTCGCATTATTGATGAGCGTTTCCCAGAATACGAAAATGCGATTCCGAAACAAAATGAAAACATTGTTACCATCAATCGTTTAGAATTTTTAAGTTCCGTAAAACGTATTTCGATTTATTCCAACAAAACAACACATCAAATTCGTTTGAAAATCTCAGCAAATAAGCTAATTCTTTCAGCTGAGGATTTAGATTATTCAAATGAAGCAAATGAGGTTTTAACATGCGAATACAAAGGAAATGATATGGAAATTGGCTTCAATGCGAAATTAATTTCTGAATTATTGGGTAATTTAAGTGCTAAATTTGTCGATTTAAAATTAAGCGAACCAAATAAAGCTGGTTTAATTATTCCATCTGATCAAGATGAAAACGAAGACATTTTATTATTGGTAATGCCAGTAATGCTAAACTCATATAACTAATCACATGAAAAAGGCCCTTTTATTTTCGCTGATATTGTTTTCAAGCAGCGTTTTTGCGCAAGATGCACCAAAAGGTGTAGATTTCTTTAATGGAACCTTTAAACAGGCCTTAGCGAAAGCAAAAAAGGAAAATAAATTGGTCATGTTTGATGCCTACACAACTTGGTGTGGACCTTGTAAGGTTTTAAAAACTAAGGTATTTCCGAACAAAGAATTAGGCGAATATATCAACAAGCATTTTGTTTCCATTGGAGTAGATATGGAAGCAGGAGAAGGCATTCAATTATCTAACATGTACCCTGTGGATGGCTATCCTACCATCTTATTTTTAGACGGAGAAGGCAAGGTGAAAAAGAAAATATTAGGACTCCCTAGAGGCGGTGCGCAAGAACTTTTGGCAATTGCGAAAGCAATTAACTAAGTGAGAAGTAAAAAGTAAAAAATCAATAAACCCTGAAAGGGTTAAATTTCAAATAACCCCAGGTGAAACCTGGGGCACTGAAATGAAAAAACTAACCACATTACTATCCTTTTCCCTCCTAGCATTTACAGGATTTTCCCAAAATCAAATCGGAGGACAAAAAGATGCCCATGGCTGCTTATCTGGCGCTGGCTATCAGTGGTCTTATTTAGAGAAAAGATGTATTCGACCATTTGAATTAAAGTTCCAATTGATAAACGCTAATAAAACATTTAATGCAGGTATTTTATTTAATTCTAGCAGATCAAAAGCTGAAGTTTTTAGCAAAGAAGGATTTGTTATTTTGACCAAATCTAAAACTGATTTTTACTCAGGAAAACTATTCGGCAAATCAGTCACGCTTAGCAAAAAAAATGGGAAGTGGATCTTATCCAATTCCCATAACAAAATTTTATACACTCAACCCTAATTCCTTTTACTTCTTACTTCTTACTTTTTACCCCTTACTTCTATCGCAGATCATTCACTTCTACCCCCGGAAAGAGTTTCTTATCAAAATTAAAGGTTTTATCATCTGCCGAAATTTTTGAATTTAATTTCGTCACTTTAAAATTTTGCTTCTTACCTGTTTTATTGATAATCGTCCATTCCTTCACTTCATTTGAAGCTTTATCAAGTCGTAAGGTAATTTTTTGAACTTGACCATTTTTTGCAGTAGGTATCAATTCTACAATTGCTAAATTACCAGCATCTGAAACCAAATTAGCCTTGTAAGATTTTTTATCAAAAGAATAGATTTTAGCTGGACTAATATCACCTTCAGAAGGATCAAAGGTTGAAATATTCACCTCATTGATTTCTTTGATATAGGTGGCGACTTCTTTTCCATTGTTGAATATCTCTTGTCCGGCAGTCTTTAAACGAAACTTGTTCCCCTTCACTGTAATTGAACCATTCAAGGTATTACCACCATCATTTGAATAACTAAAATTTGCAGAAAAAGCACCAAATGATTTGAATTTCTGCTGCATATGATCAATGTATCCTTGCGCTTTATTTTGAGCTGATGCAGTGAAAGTTAAGGTTAGGGCTACTATGACGTTTAATACAATTTTCATGGTTTATAAATTTTTTAATATTTCTTCTAATTCAGCTTCATCTCTCACAAGTACATCACGCGCTTTTGAGCCACCAAATGGACCTACAATGCCCGCAGCTTCTAATTGATCAATCAATCGACCTGCACGGTTATATCCGAGCTTTAATTTACGCTGAATTAAACTTGTACTTCCTTGCTGATGCATGACGATTAATCGTGCCGCTTCATCAAAATATTGATCACGATTGGCTGGATCAAAATCACCTCGCTCCTGTCCTCCTGTCTCTTCAGATTCTGACTCTGGTAATAAGTAAGCAGATTGATACCCTTGTTGGTTACCAATATAATCACAAATGGCTTCAACTTCAGGCGTATCAACGAAAGCACATTGCAAACGAATTACTTCTGATCCCATCGATAATAACATATCTCCCATACCCACCAACTGGTCTGCACCACCAGCATCTAAAATTGTTCTTGAGTCAATTTTCGACATTACCTTAAAGGATAAACGGGCAGGGAAATTCGCTTTAATGGTACCAGTAATCACATTTACGGATGGTCGTTGAGTTGCCACCACTAAATGAATACCAATCGCACGAGCTAATTGAGCTAAACGAGCAATTGGGTGTTCTACCTCTTTTCCGGCTGTCAACATTAAATCTGCCAACTCATCAATCACCAAGACTATGTAAGGCAAGAAACTATGCTTGTTTGGATCTAATCGACGATTTATGAATTTTTGATTGTATTCCTTGATATTTCTACAACCTGCGTCTTTTAATTTATCATAACGCAAATCCATTTCCTTGCATAGCGAATTTAACGTATTCACCACTTTTTTGGTATCTGTAATAATCGCCTCTTCTGCATCCGGTAAACAAGCCAAGAAATGTCGTTCAAGCTTATTAAATAAAGAAAGTTCTACTTTCTTTGGATCCACCAGGACAAATTTTAACGTAGCAGGATGTTTTTTATACACAAGGGATGCCAAGATCATGTTTAGACCAACCGACTTACCCTGTCCGGTTGCACCGGCCATTAATAAGTGAGGCATTTTGGCTAAATCTGCTACAAAGATCTCGTTAGAAATTGTTTTACCTAAGGTTATTGGCAAATCAAAATTACATTTTTGGAATTTCTCAGAACCAATCACCGCACGAACGGGCACCATCTCACGATTTTTATTGGCCACCTCTATACCAATCGTACCTCTACCTGGCATTTGTCCAATGATACGAACACCCATTGCAGATAACGACAAAGCTAAATCATCCTCTAAACTGGTAATTTTACTAACACGAACACCCGCTTTTGGAACTATTTCGTACAAGGTAACAGTTGGTCCAATCGTTGCCTCAATCTTTTGAATACCAATTCCATAATTGTTCAATGTTTCAACAATTCGTTCCTTGTTTTCAATTAATTCATCTTTAGTCACTTGCGAAGTACTCGCCTTTTGATCGTATTCTTTTAATAAATCGATTCCAGGATAACGGTATTTAGGTAAATCAGCCATTGGATCATATGGACCCATTTGAGCTAAAATATCATTTGCTTTTGACTCTATTTCATCTAAAGGCTCTACCACTGCACCATCTGCATCATCTTTCTCTTCAGCTACCGTAACAGAAAAATCAAGATCCTCTTCCGGAATTGCCTCAATTTCAACTTCTGGCTCTGGAACTGCTTCGATAACAAGCTCTGAATCATTTATGGGTTCGGCAATTCCAAAATCCACATCCGACTCTTCTCTTGATAACTCCGGCGGCAAATGTGGTCTGAAATTTTCTTCATCTTCTGAATCCTCACGAATGATCGGTTCATCGGTTTCCTCAAACTCATCTGCATCATTACCTACAACCGGACCACCCACTGGTGCAATTCGCTTTTTAGGGACTGGATTTAATTGATAAAAGAGAATAATAAAGATTACCCCCACAAATACCGAAACGAATATGGATAAAAACCCAATGGTTTGTTGTAGTTTTTCATTGACAAAATAACCAAATCCACCTCCTATCGAATGAGGTAAATCGAATTGATACACTAAAAATCCAGTGATTAAGCTAAACCATGGCACATAAAACAAAACCTGCCAAGTCAAGGTATTTAATGAAATGATTTCTTTTCTGCTGGTGAGTTTTAAAGCAGATAAAAAGAACAAGGGAACTAATAAAAAAGAAGAAACCCCAAAGGTCTTAAACAAGAAAAAATGCGCCACGCGTGCCCCAAAGATTCCCGCAATATTTTTTACTGGGATATCAGACCCTTCAATTACTTTTAATACCGATTGATCTACTTCACTTTGATCTGCGACTCCGCTGAATAAACTCGAAATAAAGGAACTTAGTAATAATAAACCTACCAAACCCAAAAAGGCACCAAATAGATAGCGAATCCTTCCAGATGTTGAATTAGGATTGGATTCTTGAATTCCTTTACTCTCCTGTTCGAAATTTAAAGCTAAGGTAGAAGGGGAACCGGTAATCTTTTTGGCCATGAATGTTCAGCGAATAATAAAAGTTTAAATTACAAAAATCATCATTTATAACCAACCAGATTTAGGCATTTTTCAAAATTGCTTGGTTGATTTTTTTAATGAGTCCTGGTCCTTCATAGATAAAACCACTATACAATTGGACCAAACTTGCTCCAGCCGCTAATTTTTCCAAGGCATCTTCGGCAGAATAAATGCCACCAACTCCTATGATTGGGAATTTCCCTTTTGATTTTTGATGTAAATAGGAAATTACCTCTGTTGATCTACTTTTTAATGGTTTACCACTTAATCCACCTACTTGTTCAATTAATTCTTTTGCAGATACTAAACCTTCTCTATTCAGTGTTGTATTGGTGGCAATCACACCAGCTAAATTGGTTTCTAACACAATTTCAATCACATCATCAAGTTGATCATTACTTAAATCTGGAGCAATTTTTAACAAGATAGGTTTTGGTGATTTTTTCATCGCATTCAACGCCTGTAAACTGCTGAGCAATTTCTTCAAGGGTTCTTTTTCCTGCAAGGCACGCAGATTTGGTGTATTGGGGGAGCTTACATTTACCACAAAATAATCCACCACATCAAATAATGCTTCAAATCCCTTTTTATAGTCTTCATCCGCCTCTTCATTGGGTGTCACTTTATTTTTTCCCAGATTTCCTCCCACAATCACCTGTGATTTTCTTTTTAATAATCGGTCTTTGATTACCTCGAGCCCGTCATTATTAAAACCCATTCGATTAATAATGGCTTCATCTTTTACCAATCGAAATAATCGTGGCTTAGGATTGCCCTCTTGTGGCTTTGGTGTTACAGTTCCAATTTCAATGAACCCAAATCCAAGTTCAGCAAATTCATCAATCAATAAGGCATTTTTATCAAAACCCGCAGCCAAACCCACCGGGTTTGGGAATTTGATTCCAAAAACAACACGCTCTAATTTTGAATTTTTTATAGAATACATTGCACGAAAAAGACTTTTCATGCCTGGTATTTTCATTAGAAATTTCAACACATCTGCCACTAAATAGTGGGCACTTTCGGGTTGAAATAAAAACAAAAGAGGCTTAATAAGAAAATGATACATACGAATCTACCCTACTAACAACTGGGCTAATAAATAATCTGCTACTAAAATGGCAATACATGCGTTGGTGACTGCAGTAGTACTTGCTTTCCCTACTTCATAGGCTCCACCTTTTGTGTAAAATCCTTGGTAAGAAGAAATGGTAGTTACTAAAAATGCAAAAACAACCGATTTAGTTAAGGCGAAAAAGACATAATTGCCTTTAAAACTAAATTGCAAACCATGAATATATTCCTGTGGGGTAATCGCACCCGTCAACCAACCCGCTACATAACCTCCTAAAATAGCTAAAAAACAAGCAATGGTCACCAGCATCGGAAAGGTCAACATAGAAGCAATCACCTTTGGCAACACCAGATAGGAGCTCGAATTAATTCCCATTACTTCCAAGGCATCAATTTGCTCGGTAATACGCATGGTACCCAATTGTCCAGCAATATTTGAGCCAACCTTGCCACTCAACACCACACATGTGATGGTTGGTCCCATCTCTAAAATAGTTGAATCACGAACAATCAAGGAAATGATGTATTGAGGTACAAATGGATTATCCATATTTGCGGCTGTTTGCACACAAGTTACAGCTCCTAAAAAGGTAGAAACAATAGCTACGATGAGCAATGAGCTAATGCCAATATCAATACATTCGGTAAATACCAAATTCACGTAAACCCTAAATTTTTCCCTATTCTTGAATAAGGTGCTCAGGAAGATTAAATATTTACCTAAATTTGACATAGCATTAAGGAATTTCACAAAGATAATGAACAAAACGGTAGTAATTAGTGGAGGAAGTCAAGGAATTGGTAAGTCCTTGGTAATTTTTTTTCTAAACAAGGGATTTTCAGTCTACACCTGCGCTCGAAATAAAAAAGGGCTTGACGCCCTTTCAAGTGAATTAAACCATTCAAACTTGTTTACTTTTCAGGCAGATGTAAGCAAAAAGCAAGAAGTATTAGCCTTTGCTGATTGGGTAAAGTCAAAAATAACTCAACTTGATGTGTTAATCAATAATGCGGGCTATTTTGAGCCTGGACAAATTCAATCAGAATCAGAAGGTGTTTTAGAACGACAAATTGAAACAAATTTGTATTCAGCTTATCATTTGACAAGAGCATTATTACCTAAAATTCCTCCAGCCGGACACATTTTTAATATGTGCTCTGTGGCCTCCATTATCCCATACATCGACGGTGGCTCTTATTGCATCAGTAAATTTGCCTTGTTAGGTTTTTCAAAAGTTTTGCGAGAAGAACTAAAAGTTCATCAAATAAAAGTAACCTCTATTCTTCCTGGTGCAACCTTGACCAACTCTTGGGCGGGTGTCAACCTACCTAAAGAACGATTCATCGATGCCGACGAACTTGCCAAAACCATTTTCGCTGCCTATGACCTTGGCCCTTCCACTGTTATCGAAGAAATTTTAGTGAGGCCAATGGAGGGGGACGTTTAAGTGAAAAGTGAAAAGTGAAAAGTGAAAAGTGAAAAATTGAAAGTTGAAAATTAAAAGTTGAAAATCGAAAGTTGAAATTGGTAATTGAAAAAATAATTTTCAACTTTCCACTTTAAACTTTACACTTAATTTATGCTCCCCCTTGCTGAACGAATGCGGCCCAAAGAGTTAGAAGACTACATCGGACAAAAACACCTGATGGGTCCTGAAAGTCCATTGCGAAAGGCTTTAGAAGTTGGACATTTGCCATCTTGCATTTTATGGGGGCCTCCAGGAGTGGGTAAAACAACACTAGCAGGTTTAATTGCCCAAAAACTGGGTCGACCATTTTTTACACTTTCAGCCATTCAGTCGGGCGTAAAAGAGGTACGTGAAGTATTAGAAACTGCCAAGCGACAAAAATTATTTGACTCTCCCTCTCCCATTTTATTCATCGATGAAATTCACCGGTTTTCAAAATCGCAGCAAGATTCCTTGTTAGGGGCTGTTGAAAAAGGAGTGGTTACCTTAATTGGCGCGACAACAGAAAATCCATCTTTTGAAGTCATTTCTGCCCTTTTATCGCGCTGCCAAGTGTATACCTTAGAAGAATTAGGCAAGGAAGATCTTACGGAAATGCTCGAAAAAGCAATTGCAAACGATTCCGTTTGCAAATCGAAACGCATTACCTTAAAAGAAACGGATGCCTTGTTCCATTTCTCAGGAGGAGACGGCAGAAAGTTGTTTAATTTATTTGAAATCTTAGTCAGTACCGACAATCATCCTGAATTAGAGATCACCAATGCATTAGTTACTGAAAGGTTACAAAAGAATTTAGCAACTTACGACAAAGATGGTGAACAACATTACGATATTATTTCAGCTTTCATCAAATCCATTCGTGGTTCAGATGCTGATGCAGGAATTTATTGGTTAGCCAGAATGTTGGCAGGCGGAGAGTCGTTGGAATTTATTGCCAGGCGATTGCTTATCCTAGCAGCAGAAGACATAGGATTGGCCAATCCAAATGCCTTGTTATTGGCACAAACTTGTTTTGAAGCTTGTCGAGTTATTGGTAATCCAGAATCAAGAATCATCCTGGCAGAAACGGTCATCTATTTGGCAAAATCACCTAAAAGCAACTCAGCCTACAAGGCCATTAATAAGGCCATGGCATTTGTCCAAGAAACTGGAAATTTACCTGTCCCCTTACATTTAAGAAATGCTCCGACTAAATTAATGAAGGAATTAAACTATGGTGCAGGATACAAATACCCGCATGATTACCCCAATCATTGGGTAGCCCAAAATTATTTTCCTGATCTTGCAGAAAGGCCAACATTTTACGAAGCAGGTGACAATCCACAAGAAAATAAAACAAAAAAATAAAGGAGATTTTTAGTATCTTGCCTAAAATTGTCAAAACCCCATTCAATAGGCATGGAAGTAGTAAACCCTCAACACCTTCCTTTTGAACTTACCAAGGAGTTTCTTGAAGAAATCCGTTCCTTTATAGAAACTGATTCGAAAGAAGCTATTATTTCTAAAATTGAGGGGCTTTTTCCTGCGGATATCACAAATATTTTATACGAGTTAAATGGTCAAGATTCTAAATATCTAGTTCAATTACTTGAAAACAAGGTAGCGGCAGAAATTATTTCTGCCTTAGATTCGGATGACCGTATTAAATTTCTAAAAAACTTTACCTCACAAGAAATAGCCGTTTATATCAATGAAATCGATTCAGATGACGCGGTAGACATTTTAAACGAACAACCTGTTCGAATTAGAGAAGAAGTAATTGCCTTATTGAAAGACCGAGTGCAAGCAAGATACATCATTGATTTGATGCATTATGACGAGGACTGTGCTGGTGGATTAATGCAGAAAGAATTGATTAAAATCAATGTAAAGCAAACGGTAACGGAATGTGTGGAAGAAATTCGCCGACAAGCAGAAGAAGTAGAAAAAGTATATTCAGTGTATGTCGTGGATGATGATGGCCTGCTTTTAGGCACCGTTTCCTTGAAAAAAATCATTTTAGCCAAAAGAGGTTCCAAAATTCAGGATGTTTTTGATTCGGATGAAATCGTATCGGTTCCAACCTACATGTCGGGTGAAGAAGTAGCGGATATCATGCAAAAGTATGATTTGGAAGCCATTCCAGTCGTAAATATTCAAGGTCGCTTATTAGGTAGAATTACGATTGACGACGTGGTCGACTTCATTACTGAATCTGCTCAAGAGGATATTCAGGTAATGGCCGGTATTTCGGAAGACGTAGAAGAAGATGACTCCGTTTGGTTGTTGGTTCGTTCTCGTTTGCCTTGGTTGATTGGTGGCATGGTGGGTAGTTTTATTGCGGCTAAACTTATTGAGCAATTTGATAATAGCATTGCTTTAATGCCTGCTATCTCCGCATTTATCCCTTTAATTGGTTCCACCGGAGGAAATGTTGGCATTCAGTCCTCTTCGCTCATTGTGCAATCCTTAGCAGATAAAAGTGGCTTAGACACCACTCTTTGGAAACGATTGCAAAAAGTAATTATAGTCGCCTTAATAAATGCTCTAATTGCCGGTTTCTTTTCATTTGCTTGCTCTTTATTGGTAGACAACGGTGATACCATGTTGTCCTTAACTGTTGCCTTATCACTTTTTGCAGTGGTGATGTTAGCGTCATTAATGGGCACATTAACCCCATTGGCCTTAAATCAATTAAAAATTAATCCGGCTGTTGCCAGTGGTCCGTTCATTACCACTACCAATGATATTTTAGGCTATGGTGTTTATTTCTTAATTGTTTATCTACTACTATGATTGCCGTCATTCAGCGGGTAACTGAAGCCACTCTTCGAATTGAACAGGCTATTTTTTCCCAAATTGGAACTGGATTTTTAGTTTTACTGGGAATACATGAGTCTGATGGTATAGAGGATGTAAACTATTTGGCACAAAAAATTTCAGGATTGCGCATTTTTTCTGATGAGGAAGGCAAAATGAATTTGGACCTTCAGCAAGTCCATGGGGACATCTTATTGGTCTCACAATTCACCTTATACGCAAACACTAAAAAAGGAAATCGACCAAGTTTTATAGAGGCAGCAAGACCTGAAAAAGCTATTCCTTTATATGAAAAAATGATCCAAAGCTTGGAAGAAAAATTAGGCAAAAAAATCCAAACAGGTCAATTCGGAGCAGATATGAAAATTTCGTTAATTAACGATGGCCCCGTTACGATTATGATCGATTCTAAAAATCCCTAAGTATGGAAATCAAAGAAGCACAAAAACGAGTAGATGAATGGATTCAAACGGTGGGTGTTCGTTACTTCAATGAATTGACGAATATGGCCGTGTTAACCGAGGAAGTTGGTGAAGTGGCCAGAATCATTGCCAGAAGATATGGAGAGCAATCGGAAAAGGAATCAGATAAAGCCAAAAACCTTGGAGATGAAATGGCCGATGTACTTTTTGTTCTAATTTGTTTAGCTAATCAAACAGGTATAGATTTAGAAGAAGCTCTTGAAAGAAATTTAGAAAAAAAGTCAACTAGAGACGCTGAAAGACACCATCATAATCCAAAACTTAAATCATGAAAATTGGCATTTTAGATGGGTTTACCTTGTTTCAATCTGATATTGATTGGAAACAATCCTTGACATTTGGAGAAGTGGTTTATGAAGATCGAAAGGATGGGGACACCATTTCGGAAGGTCTTTTAACATCAGAAATATTAATCACCAATAAATATGTATTAAATCAATCGAATTTACCAAAATTTACAAATCTCCAATTAATCATTGTTTCTGCTACCGGATATAATTGTGTAGATACAGCCTATTGTAAAGAAAAGGGAATCAAGGTTTGTAATGTACCCAACTATGGCACCTATTCTGTTGCACAACATGCGCTTGCCTTACTATTAAATTACACCAATTCGATTGAAAAACATGCACAAGCTGTGCAAGATGGCCAATGGGTAAGCTCGAAAGATTGGTGTTTTCAACAACAGCCTTTGATCGAGTTATTTGGTAAAACGATGGGGATTATAGGCATGGGCGCGATTGGAAAAGCCTTTGCAAATATGTGTGCAAGTTTAGGAATGAAGATTATTTACTCACATACCAAAGAGTTAAATATACCACATTACGAATTTGTATCATTAGAGAAACTTGCTCAGCAATCTGATTATATTAGTTTACATTGTCCATTAACTGCAACCACACATCAACTCATAAATTCGAACTTTTTGGCGCATGCCAAAAGTAATCTTGTCTTAATTAATACATCAAGAGGAGGATTATTACATTCACAAGAGGTAGCGAATGCTTTGAATGAAGATAAAATTGCTGCAGCTCTTTTAGATGTGTTAGAAGTTGAACCACCCGAGTCGACGAATCCTTTGCTTCATGCAAAAAATACCTGCATCACACCACACAATGCCTGGATCAGTTTTGAAGCACGAACCAGAATTGTGGAAACCATTACCCACATCCTGGAAGCCTTTAATACTGGGAAAATGATTAACCAAATTGTCTAATATTTGGGTGGAATTTGCGATTTTTCAATCGTTTTTCCCATTTTGATTCCCTCCTCTTTTTCAGGAATATACGGCAATACGATGGATAAATAATCTAAAGTTGGATTTAGGGATTGAATGGAGGGATGACGCACATCAAATTCTGCCTCTCCTGATATTTTCTGATAATCAGCATCACTCATTCCTTCATGTTTGTTGGCAGCATTTGAAAAACGAGCAACGTGACTAAGTTTATCACCACCTAATTTTCCTCCTTCCCAACTCACAACAGTTCCACCATGTAACCAATTAAAGCCAGAAATGGTGAAGTTTTTTCCATTTAATTTCTCAACTTCCTGTAATGGTAAACCTAAATAGAGTCCACTTTTGGTTATCCATTTGGAAGAACTTCCTTGAATACTTACATCTGAGATTTTTCCTTTGTGATAAAAAACAAACACTGTTTGCTCCGAATTAGGAAATAAAATACTTCCACGAAGCGTATCATCAGACATGACAATAGCTGTGTCTTGTATGATATTTTCTTTACCATATTTTTGAACAATACCTTCTACATTTTGTAAGGACAACAAATCATCTAAGACCTGTGTTGGTGCTTGTTGAAGAGCATCTGTTTGTTTTTCAGTAGATTTTGAGCAAGAAAAGGCTACAAGCGCAAAAAGTATTAGGATTATTTTTTTCATAGATCAATTCAATAATCTATAAAAGTACAATTTTTTAAACTTTTTGACAATTTACAGCAACTGATAATTATCATCAATAGAGACTAGAGACCAGAGACTCTCGTCTCTATGATTAAAACCGCTAAACTCCTCGCCCCATGGGCTCCAATTACTAAAGATTGTTCGATATCTGCCGTTTTAGAGGGTCCAGCTAAAAAGAGTCCAAATCCAGGATTTTGGAAACCTAATAATTCGTATGCTGCGTGCATCGTCGCCACTAAATTTTCTTTGGCAATTTGAATGACCAAATGTTGACAAATAAACGGAGCCACGCGATGCGGAAGCTGATCTTCTGAAATCCAAATTGCCCCATTT
>JBEGQV010000224.1:0-3143 GCA_041180785.1 Bacteroidota bacterium
ACATGCAAATTTGGCGCATGTTGGCTGATGGCTCCAATCCAGAACAATTGACGTTTGATGATAATTCCAATTGGTTTGCACATCCTTCACCAGATAATAAATGGATTGTCTATATCTCTTATATGTCTGATGAAAAACAACAACATTTGTTTGGCAAGCAGGTGAAACTACGTTTGATGAATTTAGCGACTAAAGAAATAAAAGATTTAACACCGGTATTTTTTGGAGGCCAAGGAACAATCAACGTTCCATCTTGGAGTCCAGATAGCAAAAAAATTGCTTTTGTAAGTTATTCGATACAATAAGTACAACCTTAAAAATATCCTTGAAAATGTTTGATTTTCGTAAGAAATATAATTTTTAATTGAATAAATTGTGCCGAAATTAAAAAGATAATACAATGGCAAAGTTTCAGCTTAAAGTCAATGGAAAAGCATTGAACGTTGATGCAGATCCAACAACACCTGTTTTGTGGGTTTTGAGGGATCATTTAGATTTAGTAGGTACCAAATTTGGTTGTGGGGTCGGTTCCTGTGGAGCGTGTACGATTCATTTAAATGGTCGTGCTTTAAAATCTTGTCAATTGCCAGTTTCGGCAGTGGGAACACAAGAAATCACCACTATCGAGGGACTTTCTGCCGCGGGAGATCATCCGGTGCAAAAGGCATGGTTAGACTTGGATGTGGCGCAGTGTGGGTATTGTCAGACCGGACAAATCATGGCGGCGGCTTCTTTGTTGAAGTCGAAACCTAAACCAACTGACGAGGATATTGACAATTTCATGAGCGGAAATATTTGTCGTTGCGGAACCTATACAAGAATTAAAGCAGCCATAAAAAAAGCAGCAGAAACCTCTAACTAATTTCAAGCATGGAAAATTCAAATAATACATACGATAGACGTTCTTTCCTTAAAATCTCTTCTCTTTCTGGAGGTGGATTGATGATTGGTTTTAGCTGGTTGGCAAATTTGATGCCCAATGAGGCCATGGCCGCTGAAGTTGCCGCTGCTCCGGAAGGAGTACTTTTAACAGGATTTATTAAAATAACCCCAGATAATAAAATCACCTTGTTTTCACCAAATCCGGAATTTGGTACCAACGTCATGACGTCTCTTCCAATGCTTATTGCAGAAGAATTAGAAGTTGACTTCAATGCGGTGGTGGTAGAACAAGGAGATTATGATACGCCTCGATTCAAAAACCAATTTACAGGTGGTAGTAATGCCATGAATCAAGCATGGATTCCCTTGCGTACGGCTGGAGCTACGGCTCGACAAATGCTGTTGCAAGCAGCAGCCAATCAATGGAACGTGCCAGTTGCTGAGTTAAAGGCTTCAAAAGGTTCAATTTCACATGCGTCTGGAAAATCAGCTACTTATGGAGCCCTTGCTTCAGAAGCCGCTAAATTAACAGCTCCAGCGAATGTGCCTTTGAAAAAAATGGCAGATTTTACCTTAATTGGTACGCCACAAAAAAATAAGGTTGGAAAAGATATTGTGGCTGGACATTCCTTATTTACCATGGATTATAAACATCCTGGTATGTTAATTGCAATGGTGATTCATCCGCCAGCATTTGGTTTGGAATTAAAATCATTTAATGCAACAGAAGCTTTGAAAATGCCTGGTATCAAAGATGTATTCTCCTTTGAAGTATATAAAGACTCATATGAGCGTGCTGGATTTGATACCCGTGCTTTCAATAAATTAATTGCTGTGGTTGGTAATTCGACTTGGGAAGTGATGAATGCACGTAAAAAAGTAGTGGCAGAGTGGTCGCCTATTCAAACTAAAAAAGAAATGGTTGCGGCTTGGGGTAGAAAAAAAGAAGAAACCATTCCGGGTGGATTAGAAAGTACGGATCAGCATTTAAAACAAATGCAAGAAATGCAGCAAAAGCCTGCACGCTTGTTACGAAAAGATGGAAATCCGGAGGAGGCTTTTGCCAAAGCCAAAAAAGTATTAGAAAGAACTTATACTGCTCCTTTCTTGGCCCACAACCCAATGGAACCAATCTCTTGTTTTGCTCATATCACACCTGAAAAAGCCTATTTTGTAGCACCTATTCAGATTCCTGAAATGATGAAGCAAAATTTGATGGCCAATTTGGATTTGAAAGATGGTCAAATCGAAATGAAATTGGCTCGTATGGGGGGCGGTTTTGGTAGAAGAGCTTACGGACATTACATTGTGGAGGCAGGACATATCTCCAAGAAAGTGAATGCCCCTGTAAAATTAATTTACACACGTGAAGACGATCTGACAAATGGTATCTATCGACCTTCCTACATGATTACGTATCGTGCAGCAATTGACGAAAATAATCATGTAACGGCAATTGCGGTGAAAGGAGGAGGTATTCCAGAGGGTGCAATCCATGAAAATCGTTTCCCAGCGGGTGCATTTGATAACTATATGGCAGAAGGTTGGGAAATCCCATCCAATATTACGATCGGCGCCTTCAGAGCGCCGGGTTCTAACTTCAACGCAAGTGCTGAACAATCCTTTTTAGATGAATTAGCTGAAACCATTGGAAAGGATCCTTTAGATTACCGCATTGAATTATTAAAACGTGCGAAAGCAAATCCTGTAGGTAAACGTAACGAATATAATGCGGATCGTTACATTGGTGTGTTGGAATTGGTCAAAGAAAAATCTAATTGGATTGCCAAAAATTCCAAAAATTCGAAAAGGGGAGTGGCAGCCTATTTTTGTCATAATTCTTATGCGGCTCATGTGGTAGATGTAAGCATAAAAGATGGTCAGCCGGTAGTTGAAAACGTGGTTTCTGCCTTGGATTGCGGATTTGTAGTCAATCCAGAAGGTGCGAAAAACATGGTGGAAGGTGCAGTTGTTGATGGAATAGGGAATGCCTTATATGGTAATTTGAAATTTGATAAAGGAGCTACGGTTCAAAAGAATTTAAATAATTACCGAATCATTCGTCACCGCGAAGCACCCAAGAAAATTGAGGTGCATTTTGTGAAAAGCGAGGTGAGTCCAACTGGACTTGGAGAGCCTCCTTTCCCGCCAGTATTTGCTGCCTTGGCTAATGCCTTGTACAAAGCAACTGGTAAACGATTGTACAATCAGCCGTTTATTAACGAATTAGGGAAAAGTTAGCAAGGAATTCCGGAAATTAT
>JBEGQV010000225.1:0-4302 GCA_041180785.1 Bacteroidota bacterium
AACCGTCCTTTACATGGACTAAATCATCTGCAAATTTTTCTGCAATGCCACCGCATGCCAATATACCCCAACGTATAGGTGCTCCGTTTTTCATAGTTTATTAAATAGGCTAAAGCCAAAGGCTTAAATTAGAATAATTTCTTGAGATTTTCAATCAATTCTTGCACTTGCTCAAGATTCACATTTGGAAAATTTGCAATTCGGATTTGGGATTCTTTTAATTTTCCGTATCCAGCCCCCACAACCATACCTGTTTGATCTTCCAATGCTTGAATTACTTTGCTCGAATTTTCTTTGCAATTTAAAACGACAACAGTTTGTGAACGATGTGTTTCGTTTTCAACAAATATGTCAAACTGATTCGATTTCTGTGCGAAATCGTATAAAGCTTTCGCTTTTTTCTCGGTTTCTTTTCGGATGGTTTCTGCACCAATTCGATTAAAGTCTTCTGCAACTTTACCCAACACATAGATGCTTAACACATTAGGTGTTTCTGGCGTTTCAAATTTCTTGTAATTTTCCCAAAGTGAAGGAAGTGAATGATACGTACCAATAATTCCTTCATGCTGCTGAATGCGCTTTGCCTTTTCTACCATTGCCTCATTGGCAAACCAAACTCCGAGTCCGGCAGGCATGCCAAAGGCTTTTTGAACCGAAAAGAATGCCGAATCTACCAAATTAAAATCCAAATTAGTATAAGGGGCTGATGAAACCATGTCCACCACCATGAACTTATCCTTGTTCGATTTTTTTAATTTATGAATCTCTTGCACACGCATTTGAACTCCTGAAGAAGTTTCATTGGTGGTACAACAAATCAATTCTGCATATTCGGGAACATTTACTTCATTGGCATCAAATCCTTCGCCAAATGGTTTCTGGAAACTATGCGCATATTTATGGAGTTGCTGAGAAAATTCAAAAAATTTCTTTGAAAATGAGCCATTGACCAAATGAAAACTTTCGTGTTCCACCGTGTTCATGATTACACGTTCCCATACTTCTGTGGCAGATCCCGTGAATAAAACTCCCGTCTCTTTTGGCAAATTAAACAAAGTTCTCAATTGCTCATCTGCATGTTGATATATTTTTCTAAAGGTAGATGAACGGTGCGAAATAGAACCAATATTTTCTCTAAAGGCTTGCTCGTAATGCCCTTGAACAGTTGGAAATAATCCGGCAGGCCCCGGAGTGAAAAATAATTTGTTCTGCACGCTCATATTAATATAACATTCTAAACTTAATCGTATTATCGATCGTTTTTAATTCATTCACAATCTCCTCTGCATATTCTTTGGTAATATCTGTAATCACATATCCCGTTTTTTCAGTTGTTTTTAAATATTGACCAATGATATTCACACGATATTTGGCAAAAACATTATTTATTTGCGCCAAAATACCAGGTACGTTTTGATGAATATGCAACAAACGGTGTGCATTTTCTAAAGGAGGCAATTGCAATTCTGGGAAATTCACCGAACCATAGGTACTACCATTGTTCATAAATTGCAACAATTTAGATGGCACAAATTCGCCAATATTGGCTTGCGCTTCTTCTGTTGAACCCCCAATATGAGGTGTTAAAATTACATTTCTCAATCCACGCAATTCATTGACAAATTCCTCATCGTTTGTTTTCGGCTCATATGGGAAAACATCAACTGCTGCACCCCACACTTTACCTGATTTGATGGCATTTACTAAAGCAGGAATTTCTACCACATGACCACGTGAAAGATTTAAAAATATCACATTATCCTTCATCCAAGCAAATTGCTCCTCTCCGATAATGTTTGTATTTGATTTTCTTCCATCTACGTGCAAGCTCACAAAATCAACTGTTGATAACAATTCCTTTAAACTGTTACATTTTTTGGCATTGCCTAAAGCCAATTTATCAACAATGTCATAAAAATATACTTCCATACCCAAGGCCTCAGCCAAGACAGAAATTTGTGTACCGATATTTCCATACCCTACTAAGCCAATTTTCTTTCCACGAATTTCGTAAGAATTTGTAGCCGATTTATCCCAAACTCCCGCATGCATGCTGTTAGATTTTTCAACAATGTTACGAGTCAGCATCACCATTAAACCAATCGAAAGCTCCACCACACTTCTTGTGTTCGAATAAGGAGCATTGAAAACAGCTATTCCACGTTTTTCACATTCCGATAAATCTATTTGATTCGTCCCGATACAAAAAGCACCCACGCACATCAAACGCGAAGCGTTTGGATGTTCTAAAACCCGCTTGGTTAAATTCGTCTTAGAACGTAAACCTAAAATGGAAACATCTTTGATCTTTTCAATCAATTCCTCTTCATCTAAGGCACCTTTTAACAATTCTACCTGAAATCCTTCCTTTTTGAAGGCGTTCACTGCGAGCGGATGCACATTTTCCAATAATAACACCTTGATGCGTGATTTTGGATAGGATTGTGCTCTACTCAAACCGTTGATAAATAAAAATTCATCTAAAGATGGTACTACATAATCCGCCTTTTCTGTTACTTTCTCACGAGAAACGTTTTCTGTGAACGCATAAAACTTATTAGCTAATCCTGACTCCCTTAATTCATAATCAGTATATCCATCGCCGATGGCATACACCTCCCCCTCTAAATTAAGTGAATTGAGCAATAAGACTTTTCCACCATCTTTTGACAATAAATTTTCTTGGTCATAACCCGTAATGTTTCCTTCTGCATCATAAGTAAACTCATTTGCATAAACATTTTCTGCAGGAATACCCAATTCCTCAACAACAGGAACAATAAAATCTTTAAAACCAGAAGAAACAATTAAAATCGATGCAGCATTTTCCTGAATAAAGGTTTTATTTCTCTTAAATGAATCTGAAATTTTACCCTTCAAGAAAGTTATCAATTGCTCGATATGCAATTTATTTGCCGAAAGTAATTCAACGCGATCACGCAAGGAATCTGCAAATCCAATCTCTCCTGCCATTCCTTTTTCAGTGATTTCACGAATTTTTGAAACGATTTGTTTTTGTTTTGGATTTCCTTTCAAGGCAATATCAGCCAACTCATCCAAAGCTTCTACTTTGGTAAAAGTGCTGTCAAAATCGATTACAATCGTTAATTGTTCTTTGTGTTTATTAGGCATCATA
This sequence comes from Bacteroidota bacterium, assembly GCA_041180785.1. Classification (GTDB taxonomy): domain Bacteria; phylum Bacteroidota; class Bacteroidia; order Cytophagales; family Spirosomataceae; genus Sandaracinomonas. Next base: position 3,137 of record JBEGQV010000225.1, read on the forward strand.
TGTAAACTATACTTCTTCTCTTAACCAATTCATTCCTCTAATTTCAGACCAGAGAAATTCATTATAATTACTTGGATAAAATCCACAGTGTCCTCCTTCTTTAGGGATTTCCAAAAACACCTTATCCAATGAATTTACAAGTTCCCGAGGATAACATGCAGACGACAAAAACGGATCATTTGCTGCGTTCACAATCAACACAGGCACCTGAATCTTGGGTAAAAAGAAGATTGAACTCGATTGCTGATAATAATCTTCGGCACCCGCAAAACCATGTAAAGGCCCTGTTACTAACTCATCGAAGTCCCAAAGTGTTTTGATTTGGGAAAGTTTTTCTTCAGATAATAAATCAGGAAACTGATGTACTTTCTGTTGGACTTTCGCCACTAAGGTATTCAAAAAGCGATTGGTATACATCCAATTTTCAAGCTTTGCCAACGTTTGGCTACTACTTGAAAGGTGCAAAGGTACGGAAAATACCACAGCTTTACGAATTCCTTCGGGAGGATTTTCACCTTTTTCACCCAACCATTTTAAGGTCAAATTTCCACCTAAACTAAAGCCAGCCAAATAGATCTCTTTAGCACCTCGCTTCAGAACCAGTTGAACCATCGAGTCGAGGTCATAACTTGCCCCAGAATGATAAAATTTCCTACTGCGATTCATTTCCCCAGAACAGGAACGATAATTCCATGCCAATACATCAAATCCATTTTGAATGGCTTTTTTAGCAAACCCTAACACATAATGCCTCCGACTATTTCCTTCCAGCCCATGCGAAATAATTAACAATGGTCGAGCTCCAATTTCATGCTGTACATACCAATCCACATCCACAAAATCACCATCTGCTAATTCAATTCGCTCTTCTCTTGCACCTGGCAAATCAACTTTTCGAAATAAGGCAGGAAAAATACTTTGACTATGCTTTTCAGGCAGCCAAAATGGCGATTGAAACCGAGAAGATGAACGTATTGTGGGCATATTAAATAAAGAAATCGGGAATTAATTGCTGATCTAAAATAGAAGGGTCGTTTTTATAGGCATCAAAATGCTGAAGGCCTCCGGCCTTCAAGATTTCTTCATCAATTAAAAAATTTCCAGAAAATAATTTGGCATCTTTTTGAACAATTTCAAAAGCAGCGTCTGCCATGATGCTTGGCTTT
>JBEGQV010000226.1:0-8187 GCA_041180785.1 Bacteroidota bacterium
TTGCATACCATAGAACGATTCAAAGCAGCTATTCCAGACATTTTGATTTTTGTGGTGCTACCGAAAAATCAAATTTCAACTTGGCTTGAATTGTGTTCTATTCAGCAAGTACCTGAACATGAAATTGTAACAGGAGGTGAAACTCGATTTCATTCCTCTTTCAATGGTATACATGCTATTGAAGATGCAGAGGCAATCGTAGCCATCCATGATGGAGTGCGACCATTTCCAGCCATTGAAAACATTCAAAAAGCCTTTATACAAGCAGAAAATATAGGAAATGCCGTATTTGCTGTTGCTTCTAAAGATTCTGTTAGGTTATTGAATGGAGAAACCAAAAAATTTGAGGCCATCAGCAGAGATGAAGTGAAAATCATACAAACACCTCAAATATTTAAACTAAGTAGTCTTCAAAAGGCTTTCTCAACTCCTTATCGATCTTTTTTTACTGATGATGCCAGTGTGATAGAAAATGCCGGAGAAGAAATTCACTTGATTGAAGGTAATTATGAAAACATTAAAATTACTACTCCTGAGGATTTAATCATGGCAGAAGTAATTTTAAACAAACAAATGTAAAATGGATAAATTTTGGTCGAAAATTGGTGAAGGATTATTAGCTAATAAAATCAAAATTCTATTAATTATTGCCATCGCAACCATTGGATTAGGAATTATAGCTTCTAAAATCCAATTGAGTTATGAGCTAGCAAAAATTTTACCAAAAACGGATGCCCGTTTCCAATTGTATGAAAACTTCAAAAAGAAATACGGAGAAGATGGCAGTGTTATCGTTATCGGACTAGAAAATAAATCCCTATTTACACCCAAAGAATTTACCTACTGGAAGGCTTTGCACGATTCGATTCGTACAAAACATGGTATCAAAAATGTACTTTCCTTATCGAATATACCAGAAGTCTACATAGATACATTATCTAATACCTTCAAAACGAGAAATCTGTGGGATGCCTCTAAGGTCATCAATCAATCCAATTTAGATACCTTAAAATACAATTTAGCTCAATTACCCATTTATAAAAACTTCTTGTTTACAGAAGATTTTTCGACCCATTTGATGATGATCACCTTGGATCAAAAAACAATCAACGATAAAGGACGTATTACACTCGTAAAACAAGTTAAGGCTCTGGGCAAACAATATTCTGATGCATCTGGACATACATTACATTATTCCGGTATGCCATATATTCGAACAGAATTAACCTCCCAAGTAACAAACGAACTTTTTATCTTTTTAGGGCTAGCCATATTAGTCACATCCGTAATTTTATTTTACTTCTTTAGGTCTCTTAAGGTGGTCTTTTTTGCATTAATTGTCATCATTATCGGCATTATTGCATCGCTTGCAACGATCGTGCTATTTAATTATCGGATCACTTTGCTTTCAGGTTTAATACCGCCTTTAATTGTAATCATTGGCGTTCCAAATGTAATCTTTCTGCTAAATAAGTACCATGAAACTTTCATGGCAACAAAAGATAAGTTCTTTTCGTTAAAGGAAAGCGCCTCTAAAGTTGGAAGAACATTGTTTTTGGCAAACTTAACAACCTCGATTGGTTTTGGCGTTTTTGCCTTTACGGGTTCTGCTTTATTGGTTGAATTTGGTATTGTGGCATCTTTAAATGTCATGATTACCTTCTTGGTATCTTTATTACTCATCCCTATTTTCTTTAGCTATCTAGCTGTACCTGAAGAAAAAGATTTAGCGCATTTTGAAAGTAAAAAAGTTACAAAAGTATTAACTCGAATAGAAAAATGGGTTTTTAACCGCAGAAGTTATATCTATTCATTTGTTGTTATCCTGATTGGCATTTCAATTTATGGCATTTCTAAAATTCAGGCGATTGGCTATATCGTTGATGATTTACCTCAAGACAATGCCATTTATACCGATTTGAAGTTTATTGAAGAGAAGTTTAAAGGAGTCATGCCTTTTGAAATCAATATTGACGCAAAAAAGCCTGGACAGGCTTTAAGTCCTGAAATATTGTCAAAAATCAAAAAAACGGAAAAGTTCATTGCAAAGTATCCAGAGTTCACGCAAGGACTTTCAATTCTAACTGCCACGAAGTATTTGTATCAAGTATATCGAGGCGGAGATCCAAAATTTTATATTTTGCCAGGTATTGATGAATTAGGAAAATTGAAAGATTTTCAGAGCAGTTTAAATGGAAAAAATAATTTATTTTCTGGCTTTATTGATAAGGAAAGAAGATTTACTCGTGTAAGTTTTCAAATGAAGGATGCAGGAACTGTACGTACCAAAGAATTATATGAAATCATTCAGCCAAAAGTAGATTCTATTTTCAGAACGGATTCTGAAACAGGAGAATTATTGCCGACGAATGATCCAAAAGCTTTTCAAGCAGAAATTACAGGCAATGCTGTTATAAATAGTTTCCAAAATGATTATTTACAAATTAATTTAATTGAAAGTACGATCACTGCCATTGTATTAATTTGTATCCTAATGGCCATTTTATTTAGAAGTTGGAAAATGGTTATCATAAGCACCTTGCCGAGTTTAATACCGATCATCATTACTGCAGGATTAATGGGTTTATTTCACATTGCTTTAAAACCAAGTACTATACTGATTTTCTCTATTGCATTTGGTATTTCAAGCGATGGAACGGTTTATTTTTTAACCCGGTATAAAGAAGAATTTTTAAAAAATTCGATGGACATTAAAAAATCTGTACAATTGACTATTCAAAATACAGGTGTATCAATGTTTTATACAGCAATGATCCTATTTTTTGGCTTTTTCATCTTTACAGCATCCACTTTTAAAGGAACGCAAGCATTGGGAATTTTAGTTTCCATCACGCTATTGATGGCAATGATTTGTAATTTGATCTTGCTACCCTCTTTTTTAATGAGTTTAAACAAGAAAGAGATTAATCAACTTTTAGAAGAAGAAATATGATTGCATCCAAAAAAGAATCGATATATGATTTACCCTTTTGGTTATTATGCAGTAGTAATTTCCTTTTTTCAGCTAGTTTTTCCATGATCATTCCGGAGTTACCTGATTATTTAGGTTCGATGGGTGGTAAAGAGTATATTGGATTTATCATCTCTTTATTTACTCTAACAGCTGGACTCAGCAGACCCTTCTCAGGAAAATTAACTGATCATATCGGAAGAGTACCCATCATGGCACTTGGTTCCATCGTTTGTTTTCTCATCAGTGGTTTATATACGTTGGTACACAGTGTTTGGGGATTCTTGTTATTACGCTTTTTACATGGTATGTCAACAGGTACCAAACCCACTGCTACTGCAGCTTATGTAGCAGATGTGATTCCTGAAGATCGCAGAGGAGAAGCCCAAGGCACTCTTGGAATTTTTACAGCTACAGGTATGTCAATTGGTCCAGCCATTGGAAGTTACTTGGCAAATACGTTTGGAATAGACCCCATGTTTTATATTTCAGGAGTATTTGCCTTAATGTCCATTATTATTTTATTGCGATTAAAAGAAACCTTACATCCCACTATGAAGCGAAAGTTTTCTTTTAAATTATTAAAAATTAAATGGGATGATGTTTTTGAACCTAAAGTGGCTAGGGTGTTTTGGTTAATGCTATTAGTCTCTTTTTCATCTGGTCCTGTATTAACTCTGGTGCCCCATATTTCCACCAGTATTGGCTGGACCAACAAAGGACTGTATTTCAGTATTTACACCATTGCTTCAATCGTTATTCGATTCTTTTTTGCCAAGTCTTCAGATAAACATGGCCGTGCACCAGTCATTTTTTGGTCCTGTGCCTCCTTAATGATTGGAATGTTTTTATTAGTGGTAACTCCAAATACCTATACATTAATATTATCTGCCATATTTTACGGTATTTCTTGGGGATTTAATACACCTACATTGGCTGCTTGGACCAATGATTTAGGTGATCCGAAACACATGGGGCGAGCCATGGCTACCATGTATATTGCCTTAGAAGCAGGAATAGGCATTGGAGCCTATTTTAGTGGATATATTTTCCAAGGTGATGATTCCAACATCCCAATACCATTTTTTATATCTGCCTTACTTGCAATCCTCTCCATGATTATTTTAAAAATCAAAACTGCTACTTGGCAAGTAAAATAAATTTCCGTAAACGATTACAAATGCAAAGTTTTTGTATTATTTTTATAAATCATATAATGATATAAATAAAACATTTTACATAAACGTCAGATAATCCAAAAGTTGGAAATTTGTGTCAACAAAAGAACAATTATGCAATCGAGTGAATTAGAAAAGTTATTCCCAAGTGCTGGATCCATTCCAAAGGAATTTGATTTAGAGCAGCCCATTGAACAAAGAGAATATTTGGTAAATGGAGAAATGAGACAATGGAAAGGCAAGACACAAGATGTTTGGTCGCCAATATATATTAAAACAGACAAAGGATTTGAACAGAAGCGCATAGGCTCCTATCCGATCACCGATGCAACCGATGCCATGGAGGTATTATACGCTGGTGTAAAAGCGTATTCAAACGGTAGAGGCGAGTGGCCATCCATGACGGTTTCTCAGCGAATTGAATGTGTAGAAAAATTTACACACAAAATGATTCAAAAAAGGGATGAGGTAGTTAAATTATTAATGTGGGAAATTGGAAAATCCTTAACTGATTCACAAAAAGAATTTGATCGTACGGTACAATACATTTATGACACGATTGGAGCATTAAAGGATATTGACAGAACCTCTTCAACGTTTTTAATTGAAGAAGGCATTATTGGTCAAGTTCGTAGATCACCACTTGGTGTTGTATTGTGTATGGGTCCATTTAATTATCCATTAAATGAAACCTTTACTACCTTAATCCCTGCATTAATTATGGGAAATACGGTATTATTTAAACCACCTAAGCACGGTACTTTATTACATTATCCTTTGTTGGAGGCTTTTAAAGATTCATTCCCAGCAGGTGTAATCAATACGTTGTATGGACGTGGAAACAATATTATTCCACAATTAATGGAATCGGGTAAAATTGATGTATTGACTTTAATTGGATCATCCAAAGTGGCAGATAAGTTAAAGAAAATGCATCCAAAAGTAAACAGATTACGTGCAATTTTAGGCCTTGATGCTAAAAATGCAGCCATTGTAACGGAAAGTGCACAATTGGAAACTGCTGTTAATGAATGTGTGTTAGGCTCTTTATCTTTTAATGGTCAACGTTGTACAGCTGTTAAAATCATCTTTGTTCATTCGTCATTAGTAGAAGCCTTTAACAAGGCGTTTGTTGCCAAGGTTGAAGAATTAAAAGTGGGCATGGTATGGGATAAAGGTGTTCAAATTACTCCATTACCTGAACCAAACAAACCTGCTTATTTGAAGGAATTGATTGAAGATGCAAAATTACACGGAGCGAAGGTATTAAATCCACATGGTGGAGAAAATGCAAAATCATTATTCTTCCCTGCGGTACTTTACCCTGTTAATAACAAAATGAAAGTGTGGTCGGAAGAACAATTTGGTCCAGTGGTTCCAATTGTCCCATTTGATGATTTAAATGTACCAATCGACTACATTCACGAATCTTCTCATGGTCAACAAGTGGCTATTTTCGGAACAGACCCAAATCAGATTTCTGCTTTGATTGATGAAACAGTGAATCAAGTATCCAGAGTAAATGTTAATGCACAGTGTCAGAGAGGACCAGACTCCTTCCCTTTCACAGGTAGAAAGGATTCTGCCGAAGGAACTTTATCTGTCACGGCAGCTTTAAGATCTTTCTCTATCAGAACTGTGGTAGCGACTAAAGCGAATCAATTAAATAAAGATATTGTGAATCAGATTGTAGAGAATCAACAATCGAATTTCTTATCGACGAGATTCATTTTATAGTTGAAAATTGAAAGTTGAAAGTTGAGAATTGTTTTTTTCAACTTTCAACATTTAACTTATAATGCGGAGCGCTGGTTTTTCACAGCTGCATCTGTAATATAATCATCATAGGTCATCAACTTATCCATGTGCTTACTTGTACCTAATTCAATGATACGATTGGCAACGGTGTTTGTTAATTGGTGATCGTGGCAAGTAAATAAGATCGTGCCTGGGAAATCAATCATTCCATTATTTAAGGCTGTGATGGATTCTAAGTCCAAGTGATTGGTTGGCTCATCAAACAAAAGTACATTCGCTCCTGATAACATCATTCGAGAGAACATACATCTTTGTTTTTCTCCTCCTGAAAGAACAGTACATTTTTTCAAGGCTTCATCTCCAGAGAACAACATACGGCCCAAGAACCCACGAATAAAACTTTCGTCTTTTTCAGTTGAATATTGTCGTAACCAGTCGACCAAATTTAACGCATCTTCTTTGAAGTATTGGGCATTATCGTTTGGCAGATAAGTTTGTGTGGTGGTAATACCCCATTTGAATTCACCGGAAGAAGCTGTTTTTTCTCCCATTAAAATATCAAACAAAGCTGTGATTGCTAAAGAATCTTTTGCTAAAAAAGCTACCTTATCTCCTTTATTGATGGTAAAATTTAAATTTTCAAACAACTTAACACCCTCTTCAGTGGTGAATGACAAATTTTCCACCGACAATAATTGATCTCCCGCTTCACGTTCAGGCTTAAAATTAATAAATGGATATTTACGAGAAGAAGGTTGAATATCTTCCACCTGTAATTTATCTAACATTTTTTGTCGAGCAGTTGCTTGTTTTGATTTAGCAACGTTTGCAGAGAATCGACGAATAAATTCTTCTAATTCTTTACGTTTTTCTTCGGTCTTTTTATTTTGGTCGGCACGTTGACGAGCAGCTAATTGAGAAGACTCATACCAGAAGGTGTAAGTACCACCATATAATTGAATTTTACCAAAGTCTAAATCAGCAATATGTGTACAAACATTATCTAAAAAGTGACGATCATGGGAAACCACAATCACCGTATTTTTAAAATTCTGCAAGAAATTCTCTAACCAAAGAATAGAATCAATATCCAAGTTATTCGTTGGCTCATCTAATAATAAAATATCAGGATTACCGAATAAGGCTTGAGCTAATAATACCTTTACCTTATCAGAACCATTTAAATCTTTTAATAAAGAATAGTGTAAATCCTCTTTAACTCCTAAACCACTTAATAAAGCGCCTGCTTCGGATTCTGCTTCCCAGCCATTCAATTCAGCAAATTCTGCCTCTAAATCGGCTGCCTTGTTACCATCTGCTTCTGTAAAATCCTCTTTAGCATAAATGGCGTCCTTCTCGATCATGATATCGTACAAACGCTTATTACCCATGATTACCGTCTGCAATACAGGAGTTTCTTCGTATTCAAAGTGATTTTGCTTCAAAATTGACATACGCTCACCAGGATTCATGGAAATAGATCCTGTTTGAGATTCAATTTCTCCAGATAAAATCTTAAGAAAAGTTGATTTACCAGCACCATTGGCACCAATTAAACCATAACAATTACCCTCCGTAAATTTAATATTTACTTCTTCGAATAATACTCTTTTCCCAAATCGAAGGGATACATTTGAAACTGATAACATATTTGAAAAAATTAAGGTGCAAAATTACTCAATTTCCAAGTAGAAAAAAACTGATATTTATATTCCATTCCAAGATTTTTTTGCAATTTAGCTTCTCAAAATGCATTTTGAGCAGAAATTTCCTTTATGAGTACATCGAATAAGCTTCAAATTACATTATCAGAAGAAGGTATGCACCTTTCGACTGTCAATGAATTTGAAACAAAGGAATTATTTTTAAAGTGGGATAATCAGGAGAATTTTTCCATGATCATGGAAAATACATTTCAATTGCATTTAATTGATTTACAAGAAATCGATGTGCATATTATCAATCAAAAATTTCTTTTAACACCTAACGAATATTATTCTAGCTTGTTTATTTCAAGTTATTTAGAGAAAGCAATCGGACAAAAACAAATTGAAAATTGCGAAATGCATCACCAAGAAATCGCTAAAGAAGATTCCATGTTATCTTTTTATATCCCGAGTTCTTGGAAAGATTATTTAGCTGTTCGCTTTCCGTTGAGCACCTTTCATTACAAACATTTTTTAGGTAATCTACTGATACAAACCTCAAAATTTTTACGAAACCAAATGCATGTTTGGATTGAAAACAAATCAGCTTTTGTGATTTTACGTAAAAATGGAA
>JBEGQV010000227.1:0-5702 GCA_041180785.1 Bacteroidota bacterium
GTCCATTAGCAGGTTCTGGAGATGTGAAGAAAGCAGGTGTATTTACGATTCCATTAAGTGCTACTGAGGGCTTAAAAGACCTATATTTAGTTTTCAGAAATGAAAATGCAGGAGGTAAACCATTGTTTGCGATTACAGAATTAACTTTCCAATAACGGAGCCTTCGATAAACTCAGGCTCCGTTAAGTGAGCTAGTGAGCAAAGCAAGCAAAGTGAATTAAATTAAAGGTGCCTGAGGCTCTCGAAGGCACCTTTTTATCATATGAAAATAATAGAAGAATTCAAGAAGTTTGCCATGAGTGGTAGTGTGATTGACCTCGCCATCGGTGTGGTGGTGGGTAGTCAATTCTCAAAGATTGTTGATTCATTGGTGAATGACATCATCAATCCTGCTTTGTTATCTCCTGTTTTACGCGCAACACATTTAACAGAAATCAATCAATTGGTTATTCCAGGAACTGCTATTAAATATGGTAATTTTGTAGGGAATTTCATCTCCTTTATCATTGTAGCTTTTGTGCTATTTTTGTTTGTGAAGATGGTAAACAAGTTTAGAGACTCTTAAGATACAATTGCTCTACTTTCTTTCTCGCCCATGGCGTGCGTCTTAGAAATGTTAAACTTGATTTAACACTTGGTTCAAATAGAAAACAATTGATTTGAATTCGTTTGCCTAGCTCATCCCAGCCGTATTTATCGACGAGGTATTCAACAATAAATTGTAGTGTTTTTCCTTCTAATGGGTCCATACTTGCTCACGCTGTAAGTTCCAGCCACCTCATTTCCTTCTCCTCCAAATCAGCTTTTAATTCTTCTAATTCTTTTGCCAATTGAGTGATTTTCTCAAAATCGTCTGATAATCCTGCAATTTCTTGTTCAATCAATCGGATTTTATTCTCCAATTCAGGCATCGATTTTTCCAGCTCTTCTAATTCTTTTTGCTCTTTATAGCTAAGTTTTTTGGAAGCTTTGCTTACTTGCTCACTGGCTAACTTGCTCACTGGCTCACTAATTACTTTGCTCACTGGCTCACTAACTAACTTGCTCACTTGCTCACCAGCATCACTGTTCCTGTAATCCGTATAATTGCCATTAAAGAATCGAATTTCACCGCCTCCTTCTACTAATAATAATTGGTCAACTAAGTTGTCCATAAAATATCGATCGTGGGAAACGAGTAACAAACAGCCTTGGAAATCACTTAAAAAGTCTTCTAGCAACTGTAAAGTTTCTAAATCGAGATCATTTGTAGGCTCATCTAGGATCAAGAAATTTGGGTTCTTGACCAACACTTGCATCAATTGTAAACGCTTTTTCTCTCCACCTGATAATTTCTCCACAGGTGTGTATTGTTTTTGTGTTTCAAACAAAAACTTACTCAAAAATTGAGAAGGAGTTAAGGTTTCCTTTTTTCCATAATGAATCACCTCGGCTATTTCCGTTATTACGTCAATTACGCGTTGTCCGGGCTTGAAATCAAAAGGCATTTGGGTATAATAACCAATGACCAATGTTTCACCATGATCGATTGTACCTGAATCTGGCGCTAAATTCTCTGTTAGCAATTGTAAAAAAGTGGTCTTGCCGGCTCCATTTTTTCCTACAATTCCAATTCGATCCTTTTTCTTAAACGTATAGGTGAAATCATTCACAATTTTTTTGTCGCCAAACGACTTGCACAAATGATTGATTTCGATAATTTTATTGCCCAATCGCGACATCTGCAACTGTAAATCGAGTTTACTATCGTCTGCCTTCCTTTTGGCTACTTCCTCCGTCTCATAAAAGGCGTCAATTCTAGATTGCGCCTTCGTACCACGCGCCTTTGGTTGACGTCTCATCCATTCAAGCTCCTTCTTATACAAGTTTTTGGCTCTGGCGATGGTACTGGCTTCTGAAGCTTCTCTTTCTGCCTTCTTTTCTAAGAAATAGGCATAATTTCCATTGTAGGTATAGATATCTCCATTTGCCAATTCAATCATTTTATTGCATACTCGATCTAAAAAATAACGGTCGTGGGAAACAACTAACAGTGTTACATTGGGGCCGCTTAAAAATCCCTCCAGCCATTCGATGGTATCAATGTCTAAATGGTTAGTAGGTTCATCTAAAATCATAATTTCCGGACTTTCAATTAACAATTTAGCCAAGGCCAAACGTCTTTTTTGTCCACCTGAGAGGGTTCCAATTTTTTGTTCACTGTCTGGGATGCCTAATTTTGCAATAATCTGTTTAGCCCTGCTTTCAAAATCCCAAGCTTGTGTTGCATCCATCAATGCGAAAGCATGTTCCAAGGCTTTGGGTTCTCCGCTTACCATGGCAGCCTCATAGGCTTTAATCGCTTTTGAACTTGGTAAATCATCTGCAAACAAATAATCTAAAACAATTTCGGCGTCATTGAAACTTGGATTTTGGGGTAAATAGCCTACATGAATTCCATCGCGGATGGTAATGTTTCCACTGTCTGGACTTTGTGACCCCACAAGCGTTTCCATTAAGGTGGTTTTGCCAGTCCCATTTTTACCAATTAAGGCTACTTTTTCACCTTTTTGTAAACCAAAGGAAATGCCTTTAAAGATCCAGCGTTCACCAAGATTTCTGGAGATATTTTCTGCCGATAAGTAATTCATCTTTTTGTCAGTGAATGGGATTAGGAGTCTTCCAATTCTTCACGCATTTTTCTTTTTAATACACGTCCAGAAACACCAATACTGATTTCATACAAACCAAATAATGGTAAGGCAACAAGCATTTGCGATATCATGTCTGGTGATGGCGTAATTAAAGCAGCAACTAGTAATATAACAACGATCGCATGTTTTCTATATTCTCGCATAAAAGAAGGAGTAAGGATCCCCACTTGCGACAATACATAGGCAATCATTGGTAATTGAAAAGTTAATCCGCATGCAAGGGTTAACATGGATAACAGGGAAATGTAATCGTTGATGTCAAATTGATTTTGAATCGAAGGATCAAGCTTAAAATTAGCCAAAAAGTTGATGGCCATCGGAGCAACCACAAAATAGCCAAAAGCCACGCCCAAGAAAAATAATAAGGAAACCCAGAATACAGCTCCTCTTGCAGCTTTTAATTCTTTGTTTTTAAGCCCTGGAGTAACAAATCGCCAAATTTCAAAAAAAGCATAAGGGAAGGCGAACAATAAACCGACGATGATCGACTGCGTCAGGGCCATCATAAATTGTCCTGAAACTTCTCTGGATTGCAATATAAAATCTGCTTTTTGCATGCAAAGACTGGTCATGCCTGTTTCTGCAGCGATTTTACACAACAATTGATTGGTGTAGAAATCAACTTTGGTAGGTCCCATGATGATAATGCCGAAAATTTCTTCTCGGAAAATCCATGCAGCTACTGTGAAAATTACGATGGATGCCAAGGAGCGGATAATGTGCCAGCGTAATTCTTCTAAATGGTCGAAAAACGACATTTCGGTGCCGTCACTTTCATCATCTTTTTCTTCTTCGTCCCAGTCCTGATCTAAAGCCATTATTTTATGCGTACAATGGGAATTGTTTTACCCATTCGTTAATCTCGTTTTTAATTGCGGCCAACACCGACTCATTTTCATGGTTCATCAACGCCTTGTCAACCAAGTCTACAATATGTCCCATTTCTGTTTCTTTCATACCACGGGTTGTCATGGCAGCCGTACCTACACGCATTCCTGAAGTGACAAATGGCGATTTGTCATCAAAAGGAACCATATTTTTATTGATGGTAATATCGGCTTTAATCAAGGTATTCTCCGCTAATTTACCCGTCAACCCTTTCGGACGAAGGTCAATTAACATCAAGTGGTTATCAGTTCCTCCTGAAATGATGTCATATCCTTTTGCTAAAAAGGCTTTCGCCATCGCTTGTGCGTTTGACTGAACTTGTTTAGCGTATGCTTCGAAGGTTGGTGTCAATGCCTCACCAAAAGCTACCGCTTTTGCTGCAATCACATGCTCTAATGGGCCACCCTGAGTTCCTGGGAAAACAGCTCCATCTAAACAGGCCGACATTAATTTTAAATCTCCTTTCAAGGTTTTAAATCCAAATGGATTTTCAAAATCATTTCCCATCATAATCAATCCACCACGCGGACCACGTAAAGTCTTGTGTGTAGTGGTTGAAACGATGTGGCAGTGTTGCATGGGGTTATTCAATAATCCTTTTGCAATCAAGGCTGAAGGGTGCGAAATGTCAGCTAATAATAAGGCACCTACTTGATCGGCAATGGCACGTAAGCGAGCATAATCCCAATCTCTTGAGTAAGCAGAAGCTCCACAAATAATTAACCTTGGTTTTTCTTTCAAGGCTGTTGCCTCTACTTTATCCCAGTCGATTAATCCTGTTTCTTTTTCAACACCATAGAAAAATGCTTGGAAATATTTTCCAGAGAAATTTACAGGCGAACCATGTGAAAGGTGACCGCCATGTGAAAGGTCGAAACCTAAAATTTTATCTCCAGGATTTAAAAAAGACAAAAACACTGCTGCATTTGCTTGTGCACCTGAGTGCGGTTGAACGTTGGCCCATGTAGCACCGAATAGTTGTTTCGCACGCTCAATAGCTATCGTCTCTACCTCATCCACAACTTCACAACCACCATAATATCTCTTTCCCGGAAGTCCTTCTGCATATTTATTGGTCAAAACACTGCCTTGAGCTTCCATTACTTGTGGAGAAGTAAAGTTTTCAGAGGCAATTAATTCGATACCGAATTCCTGACGATGTGCTTCTTGGTTAATTAACGAAAAAATTTCGCTATCGCGTTGGGTTGGGAAAGTACTTGCAGCCATGTGTAATTTGTATTGTTCTTCAATGATAAGGTGCAAAAATACGACTTTATCTTTGAACAGAAAAACGATTTATTGATAAACTAAGTCGACCAATATCACGTTATTATCAAGTGAAAAAATGTAAATTTGAAAAATTTAATAGAATCGATGAAAATAAAATCATTGTTAACAGGATTTTTCCTGCTTTTTGGATTTTTTTTACAAGCTGAAAAGGTCATTCCAGCTCGCTGGTCGTGGAGTGTAAAACCATCTTCGCTTAAGGTTGGAGAAGTAGCTGAGGTGATTTTTAAGGTAAAAATTGATAAAGGCTGGTATCTGTATTCATCAGATTTTGATCCGGAATTGGGTCCGGTTGTCACAACTGTAAACTTTATTCCAAATTCCTCTTTTGAAACGATTGGAAAATTAAAACCGATTAACCCACATTCAAAGTTCGATAAAGAGATTTGGGGGGGCACGTATACGTACTTTACTGATTTAGGTGAATTTCGTCAAAAAATTAAAATTAAATCTGCAAATTGGAAAATTGAAGGAAACTATGATTCCCAAGCTTGTTCGAATGAATCAGGACTCTGTGTGCCGATAAAAGGTGGTTTTAAGTTGGGTGGGCAGCTAAGTAAAATTGAGCAAAGTGAGCCAGTGAGCAATGTTAGTGAGCCAGTGAGCAAAGTTAGTGGGTCTAGTGAGCCAGTTAGTAAAGTTAGTGAGCAGCCTAGGGTTTCAACCCTAGGGTCAACAAGATCTAATGTTGGAAACGAGAAACAAGAGGCAAAAGACGAGTCTTTGTTTTCCTTCTTTTTTATTGCCTTAGGAGCGGGATTTTTAGCATTGCTTACGCCGTGTGTGTATCCTTTGATTCCAATGACGGTTAGTTTCTTTACCAAACAACGTGGA
>JBEGQV010000228.1:0-3106 GCA_041180785.1 Bacteroidota bacterium
ACCACATAATACTCGGTATTCATCGTGCCACTAACCGGATCATAGTCAATCTTTTTTAACTGATATAAGTAAGAAGCAGTAACACCAATGGCATTGTTAAAAAAATGGGCGACAATAGGAACCCAAATATTACGATACCAAATATATAAATACCCAAAGAAAGCCCCTAAAAGTAGTCGAGGAAAAAAACCAAAGAACTGAAAATGAATGAAACTAAAAATAGCTGCACTTAACCAAATAGCCACATGTGGTTGCTGAGTATATTTTAAAAATAAATTTTGTACAACCCCTCTGAAAAACAACTCTTCACCTAGAGCAGCCATGAACCCGATGGTCATCAGTCCAAGTAAAAAATCTAAATGTGAATCAAATGTCAATAATACTTTGGTTGTCTTTTCCATGGCTAATTCACTATTCTTCATCCAGGTTTCTACTTCCTGATAAGCCTCAGGAAATACCATGTTTTTATTCAATTCAATAATATATTCCAACAAGGGTGTTCCAACAATCATTGTGATAATTGCCCACAAAAAAATATGCCATGAAACCTGCGAATTTGGACTCAAATCACTTAATTGTTGTTTTAATATGTATTTGTTAAATCCCCAGGCAGCACCAACAAAAGTTCCCAAAGAAGTAAACCATTGCATCGCCATAAAGGCACGCTGTCCATGATGATAATTGATTGGATTTTGCATAAAATCCATTAACATTTGTTGCAATTTCAAGGAATTAGTCCCTGCACTAATGCTCCAATCTAAAATCATAAATGCGGATAAAAGTCCGACAAATTGACCAATAAATGCTCCCAACATGGTGAATCCCGACAAGACCAATAGCCTTGAAACTAATTCAATCATGCGAAATCCGAAAAAATTATTATTACTTTCTCCCATAATGCTCGTAAATTTACAGAATTTTTGTAGAGAATGGTAAAAATTGGAAATATAGAATTAGGTGAGTTCCCATTATTATTGGCACCCATGGAGGATGTCTCTGACCCACCTTTCCGTGCGGTTTGTAAATCCAATGGGGCTGATTTAATGTATACAGAGTTTATATCATCTGAAGGACTCATCAGAGATGCAGCAAAATCAGTTCAAAAATTAGATATTTTCGATTACGAAAGACCAATTGGCATTCAATTATTTGGTAGTAGCATCGAAACGATGGCTGAATGTGCGAAAATTTCTACACAAGCAGGCCCTGATTTAATTGACATCAATTATGGTTGTCCGGTTAAACAAGTTGCATGCAAAGGTGCAGGGGCAGCCTTATTACAAGATATTCCTAAAATGGTGGCCATGACCAAAGCTGTTGTTGATGCCACTCATTTACCAGTTACGGTAAAAACACGTTTAGGTTGGGATGATTCTACCAAAAATATAGAAGAGGTGGCAGAGCGATTGCAAGATATCGGCATAAAAGCCCTAACCGTACATGGCAGAACCCGAGTTCAAATGTACAAAGGGGTTGCTGATTGGCGTTTAATTGCCAAAATAAAAGAAAATCCTCGGATTAAGATTCCCATATTTGGAAATGGAGATATTGATTCGCCGGAAAAAGCATTAGAATACAAAAATACGTATGGGGTTGACGGCATCATGATTGGTCGCGCTGCGATTGGTTATCCTTGGATTTTCAATGAGATCAAACATTTTTTGCAAACGGGTGAACACTTAAATCCACCAACGATTTCTGAACGCATTCAAGTATGTTTGCAACATCTTGAATTTTCGATTAAATGGAAAGGAAATCATGGTGGAATCGTTGAAATGAGAAGACATTATGCCAATTATTTCAAAGGTTTAGACCACTTTAAACCTTTTAGAAGTCGATTGGTCACCTCTCCTTCTTTTGAGGAAATAAATGACATTTTGAATGAAGTCAAAGCTTATTATTTAAACACAGCACATGTCGACGCCTAAAAACAAATCCCTTTGGGTTATTCTTTCTATTACTGCCTTATCCCTCATTTGGGGAAGTTCCTTTATTTTGGTAAAAAAAGCATTAGTTGCCTATTCGCCAACGCAAGTTGGCGCATTGCGTATCTTTGCCGCTGCTGTCTTTTTTATTCCTTTTTTTATTAAAAGAAGAAAACATATTCAAAAAAATCATTGGATTTTTTTGTTTTTAGCAGGACTAACTGGTAACCTGTTGCCTTCGCTCTTGTTTTCCATTGCAGGAAAACATTTGCCATCCGCCATATCTGGGATGCTCAATGCCTTTACGCCCTTATTTACGCTCATGATTGGCTTAACCATGTTTGGTCACAAGTTTAATCCGAAACAAACAGTCGGATTAATCATAGGTCTTGTGGGTTGCTTGGGACTTCTATTATTTGGAAAAAATCTTCAATTAGATTTTAACATTCATGCACTTTGGGTAATCCTGGCAACCTTTTTATATGGCATCAATTTGCATATTGTACAGGCTAAATTATCGAATTTACATCCATTGACATCTACTTCTGGTGTTTTTATGATGATTGGCATACCCGCATTTGCCACTTTATTGAGTAATGGATTTTTTCAAGTAGAAGTCGATTGCGCCACCGCCTGGCCCCTCGCTGCAGGAATTGGATTAGGAATAGGTGGTTCTGCCCTTGCGATGGTTGTATTTAATCAATTGATTAAATGGACTGATGCTATTATTGCAAGCTCTGTTACCTACATCATACCGATCGTAGCCTTAGCATGGGGATTATTAGATGGGGAGTCGATTTATCCGATTCAAATTGCCTTTATGTTCATCTTATTAGCAGGTGTTTATTTAGTAAATAAGGCAAAAAACTGATATTTTTATTAACCAGAGTCGATTATCAAACAACTTTTAGCATTTGGTTTTAGTTTTATCCTAAAAAAAGGATGAACGAAGAATTAATGTACCTAATCTGGAACAGTAAGTCAATTTTGGGCCATCGTTTACAAACAATCGATGGAAAAAATATTACCATTTTACATCCTGGAAAACGCAATCAATTTTCAGGTCCAGATTTTATCCAAGCACGTATTCGCATCGATGAATTGGATTGGCATGGATCCGTTGAAATCCATGTAAAAACATCTGATTGGAACCTTCATAAACACCAAGTTGATCAGGCATA
>JBEGQV010000229.1:0-19617 GCA_041180785.1 Bacteroidota bacterium
ACGGTATGGCAGCTACATCTCATCCACTTTCAACACAGGTTGCTCTGGATATCTTAAAAGCTGGCGGAACTGCAATTGATGCAGCCATTGCTGCAAATGCCATGGAAGGGGTAGTGGAACCGCATGTAAATGGGATAGGTGGTGACTTGTTCGCAATCGTTTGGGATGCTAAAACAAAGAAATTATATGGACTGAATGGGTCGGGTCGCTCACCAAAATCTTTGACCCTTGATGAATTTAAAAAGCGTGGACTAACCCATATTCCAAGCACAGGTCCCCTGCCTGTTTCGGTTCCAGGGGCCGTTGATGCTTGGTTTGAACTACATAAAAAATTTGGAAAAATGCCGATCGATAAAGTGCTTGAAAAGGCAATTTCTTACGCAAAAAATGGCTTCCCCGTGCATGAAGAACTTGCTTCTGCTCTTACAAAAGTACAAGCAAATTATGGAAAATTTCCGAACGTAGCCAATCATTACTATCCAACTGGAAAGGTGCCCGTGAAAGGTGAAGTATTTAAAAATCCAAATCTGGCAAATACCTTAGAAAAAATTGCCAAAGGGGGACGCGATGCGTTTTACAAAGGAGAAATGGCCAAAATCATGGGCGATTTCATGAAACGTAATGGTGGATTTTTAAGTTATGAAGATTTAGCCTCCCATACTTCCACTTGGCTAGAACCTGTTTCAACCAATTATCGTGGATTTGATGTGTGGGAATTGCCTCCGAATGGTCAAGGCATTGCTGCCCTACAAATGTTGAATATTTTGGAAGGATATGATTTTTCAAAAATTCCGTTCGGCTCTGCCGAACATATTCACTTGTTCACCGAAGCCAAAAAATTGGTGTTTGAAGATCGAGCAAAATTCTATGCTGATCCGGAATTTGCCAAAATTCCAGTAAAAAGCCTGATCTCCAAAGAATATGCAGGGGAAAGAAGAAAATTAATCAATCCCAACAGGGCCTTAAAGACCATCAATGCCGGGAATCCAGCTTTGAAAGATGGGGACACCATCTATATGACAGTTGCTGACGCAGAGGGCAACATGGTCTCTTTAATTCAAAGTAATTATCGTGGATTTGGGTCTGGTATGATGCCCGATGGATTAGGATTTATGTTCCAAGATCGGGGAGAATTGTATAGCCTCAATGAGGGTGAAAATAATACCTATGCACCTGGTAAACGACCTTTTCATACCATTATTCCTGCTTTTATGACGAAGGATGGTCAGCCTGTCATGAGTTTTGGAGTCATGGGTGGAGCATTTCAACCAATGGGACATGTGCAAATTGTGATGGATGTGGTTGATTTTGGAATGAATATTCAGGAAGCCGGTGATGCCCCACGAATTAACCATGAAGGCAGCTCTGAACCAACAGGAGAAAAAATGGAAAAAACGGGAGGTATGATCACATTAGAAAGTGGATTTCCGTATGAAACTATACGCGAATTGATGCAAAAGGGACATCAAGTAGGATATATGAATGGGATTTATGGAGGGTATCAATGTATAAAATGGGATCCTGTGAATAAAGTATATTACGGTGCGTCAGAGTCGAGAAAAGATGGTCAAGCAGCCGGATACTAAGATGAAAACACTTACTGCCAATAAAGTTTTTACAGGAAAAGAGTGGCTGGGTCCGGTTGAAATACGCATTGAAAACGATATCATTCAGTCAATTCGCTATATTTCCGACTCCGAGGTTAAAGATTTCAAGGAAGGCTTCTTGTGTCCAGCTTTTGTTGATCTTCAAGTCTATGGTGGCAACGGAATACTTTTTTCGAATCATCAAACGGTGGAAGCGATTCAGGCAACTTACGATGAACATTCAAAAACTGGAACTGAATTTTTTCAAATTACCTTAAATTGTAGTCCAACCGAATCGATTTTTAAAGCAATTGATGCAGCCAACAAGTATCAAAAGGAAGGTCGACCAGGATTGTTAGGCCTACATTTAGAAGGGCCTTTTTTCAATCCAGTTCGTAGAGGGGCGCATTTGGAAGCATTTGTGCAAAAACCTTCCAAAGAGTTGATTGATGAAATTATTCATCGCGCAGGAGATTTGCGGATTTACATGACCATAGCTCCGGAAATGTTTGAAGATGAATTATTGGATTATATCATCCAAAGTCCAATTATTTGTTCCATCGGTCATTCTGACGCTAGTCAATCCCAAGTCGAAAAGGCCTTCAAAAAAGGAATTGATAAAATTACCCATCTTTTCAATGCTCAATCTCAATGGCAAAGTAGAGCATTGGGTATTGCAGGTACAACCATGTTACACGAGGAAGTTTGGGCAAGTATTATCGTCGATGGACTTCACTTGGATTATGGAACAGTTCAATTGGCAAAAGCATTAAAAAAGGCTCGTTTATTCTTGATTACCGATGCCGTAACCTATGATGTATCAGGACCCTATCATTTTAGTAAAAAAGATGGGAAATTTACAAATGACCAAGGGACACTCTCTGGATCTGCTTTAACCATGCATGATGCCATTGTAAATTGTGTGAACCATGTAGGAATTGATTTGGAAGAGGCGATTCGGATGGCAACTATGTATCCAGCTCAGGTAATTGGATTGGAAAATGAAATAGGAACGATTGAGGTAGGGAAAAAAGCTATTTTTTATCACTGGCAAGAATGGTCCTAGCGATGGTGGTCCCAATTTTTTCTAAATAGTAGGCAGCATTTTTTAAAGCATCCTCTTGATTGGATGCTTTTTTTATTATTTCATATGTAGGATATTTGGTTTCTGTATCACAGATTCCACAAACCAATTGAATGTTTTTACCACTCGAAGCTTCCAATACCTTTGAAATTAGTTTTCCTTCCCATGTTTGTTCATCAATTTTTCCTTCTCCGGTAATTATTACATCATAGTCCTTAATCAATTGATCAAACTGGTAATTTTCCAACAAAAAATCTGCACCTGAAATTAATTGAGCACCTAAAAAATATTGTGCGCCTGCTCCCAAACCTCCCGCTGCCCCGCTACCGGCTTGATGGACAATGTTCGAGTCGGATTGTAAATCTTCTACACATCGATTGTGTAAATTATTTAAACCGTTGTCTAAATATTTAACTATTTCTTCATTTGCTCCTTTTTGTGGGCCAAAAACTTCGGAGGAACCAGAAGGACCAAGTAGAGGATTAGCGACATCTGTTGCCACCAAAAAAGCAATTTCCTTAATTTTTTTCAAGAGGGTTGTCTGTGGTTCAAGCACTTGATGGATCAAAGTCAGGTTTTTCCCCTTTCCTTCTAATGGGTGTCCGAACTCGTCTAAAAATTCGTATCCTAAAGCGCTCGCCATGCCCATGCCTCCTTCATTAGTTGCTGACCCTCCCACGAATAAATAGATTTTTTTTGCGCCATGTTGAATGGCATGAAGTATTAATTCGCCTGTTCCAAAGGTGCTCGTTTCTAAAGGGTTGCGCTCTTCTATCTTGAGTAATTCAATGCCAGAGGCTTGCGCCATTTCGATGTAGGCTATGTGTTTCGTTTCATCATATAGGTAATTGGCTTTAATGCTTTTGAAAAGTGGATTTCGAACGGTGAGTCGAATTTTCTGAACCTCAAAAATGCTTTCGAGTGCTTCCAGTGTACCTTCTCCTCCATCTGCCAAGGGTAGGCAATGAATGCGGCTATTGGGTAAAATAGTTTGAATACCCTCTTTCAAAGCTTTTGCAACTTCAAAAGCTTTGAGTGAATCTTTAAACTTATCAGGGCAAATTAAAATGTTCATTCAAACAGTGTGAAACGACACTTTGAAAATAAGGCTTTTTCCTTAGAATTCTGTAAATTGCAAGCTAATTTGATGGATATGATTCAAAGACCTAGAAGAAATCGCCAAGATGCTGTGATGCGTTCCATGGTGGAGGAAAACAGATTGTCGGTAAAAGATCTTATGTTTCCTTTGTTTGTGATGGAGGGGAAAGGGCAGGAAGTCCCAATTCATTCGATGCCTGGGATTTCCAGGTTTACCTTAGATCGATTGCTACAAGAAATCGAATCGTGTATCAAATTGGGGATTAAATCATTTGCCTTGTTTCCTCAAATTCCAGAAAGTAAAAAAGATTCTACTGCTTCGGAAAGTATAAAAAAGGGGAATATTTATTTGGATTCAATTTATCAAATTCACCAGCGTTTTCCAGAAATTGTCATATTAACCGATGTGGCCATGGATCCGTATAGTTCAGATGGACATGATGGAGTGGTAAAAAATGGACAAATAATGAACGATGAAACCTTGCCTAT
Organism: Bacteroidota bacterium; assembly: GCA_041180785.1. Lineage (GTDB taxonomy): Bacteria > Bacteroidota > Bacteroidia > Cytophagales > Spirosomataceae > Sandaracinomonas. The sequence continues at coordinate 4,258 of JBEGQV010000229.1, forward strand.
TTTAGCAGATATGGCAGTTGCTCAAGCGCAAGCGGGTAGTAAATTAATCGGTCCATCGGATATGATGGATGGTCGAGTGGGTGTTATTCGTGAGGCCTTAGATGATGCTGGTTATTTCAATACGGGAATCATGGCCTATACTGCTAAATATGCTTCTGCTTTTTATGGACCCTTTCGTGATGCCTTGGAATCGGCACCGAAATTTGGCGATAAAAAGACGTATCAGATGAATCCTGCTAACAAAAGAGAGGCTTTACGTGAGGCGTTTTTGGACATGGAGGAAGGGGCTGATTTTTTAATGGTAAAACCTGCATTGGCTTACTTGGATATTATTTCTTTGTTGAAAGACAACAGTGATTTGCCAATTGCTGCCTACAATGTTTCTGGCGAATATGCCATGGTGAAAGCAGCTGCCCAAAATGGTTGGATCGATGGAGAAAAGGCCATGCTAGAAAGTTTGTTAGCCATGAAACGTGCCGGAGCACAGGTGATTTTAACATATTTCGCAAAGGAATTTGCACAATTAAAAATCGATTAATATGTCGTCTAATAGATATATGCAACGTGGCGTTTCGGCTGCAAAAGAAGATGTACACAAGGCCATTTCGAAATTAGACAAGGGCTTGTTTCCTCAGGCTTTTTGTAAAATTTCACCAGATATTTTGGGGGGAGATGAGGCATTTTGTAACATCATGCATGCCGATGGTGCAGGTACAAAATCGTCTTTGGCGTATTTGTATTGGAGAGAAACAGGCGATTTATCGGTTTGGAGAGGTATTGCACAAGATGCAGTGGTGATGAATACGGACGACTTGATTTGTGTGGGTGCCACCGATCAAATGTTGTTGTCTTCTACCATTGGTCGAAATAAAAATTTAATTCCTGGAGAAGTAATTGCTGAAATCATCAATGGCACAGAAGAGGTGTTGGAAATGCTTCGCGATAATGGCATTGGCATTCATAGTACAGGTGGTGAAACAGCAGACGTCGGTGATTTGGTACGTACCATTATTGTAGATAGCACGGTGATTGCACGTATGAAGCGATCGGATGTGATTTCCAATGGAAATATTCAGGCGGGTGATGTGATCATTGGATTGGCTTCGGATGGTCAAGCGACGTATGAATCAAGTTATAACGGTGGTATGGGAAGTAATGGATTGACCTCTGCACGCCATGATGTTTTAAATAATTACCTAGCTGAAAGATACCCTGAAAGTTTTGATCCGCAGGTGCCAAGGGATTTGGTGTATTCCGGGTCGAAAAACCTATTGGAGCCCGTTGCCGGGACTCCATTGAATGTGGGACAATTGATATTATCTCCTACAAGAACGTATGCGCCTGTGGTTAAGGCCTTGTTGTCGGAACTTCGTGGACACATTCATGGTATGGTGCATTGTTCAGGAGGTGCTCAAACCAAAGTGCTGCATTTTGTAGACAAGGTACATGTGATCAAAGATAATTTGTTTGAAATGCCCGTTTTGTTCGAAATGATTCAAAAAGAATCGGGTACTGATTTCAAAGAAATGTATCAAGTGTTCAACATGGGTCACCGATTAGAGATTTATATCAACCCGAAATATGCTGATCAAATTATTGCAATTGCTAATTCATTTGGTATTCCAGCACAAATTGTAGGTCGAGTGGAGGCATCCGAGGCAAAGAAATTGACGATTCAGTCGAAGTACGGAACTTTTCAGTATTAGTTAAAACTTTGACACACACTTTGATATAATTAAAAACATTGCTATATTTGCAACCCGAATCAGGAAAGCTTAAGTACAAGGTGGACCGCTGAGCCCTGATAATCACAACAAAAATCAGTAAAATGAGTGATTTAATTAAATTAGTTGAAGCAGAAAACGCAGCTCGTAGAGCTGATCATCCAGAATTCAATTCAGGAGACACTGTAAACGTACACGTAAAAATTCGTGAAGGAAACAAGGAGCGTATCCAGGTATTCCAAGGTTTAGTTATTCAAAGAAAAAACCACGGTGCTGGTGAATCTTTTACAGTACGTAAAGTTTCAAACGGTATTGGTGTAGAGCGTATTTTCCCAATTTTATCTCCAAACATTGATAAAATCGAAGTATTACGTCGTGGTAAAGTACGTAGAGCACGTTTATTCTATTTAAGAGGTAAGCAAGGTAAAGCAGCTCGCGTAAAAGAGAAGAAGAAATAATAGGTTTGATATTTATTATATACCGAAGGCCGTTCCGAAAGGACGGCCTTTATTTTTTGTTTAAAAAATAATTTACTTTTTGACGAAATCGTTTCTAGAGAAGAATTTCTCAATTAGAATGTATAGTAAGATGAAGAAATACCTACTTCCCATTTCTTTAATTTTGAGATTGGATTCTCCAGCTTTTCGGTTTCTCCAGGAATTGGGCAAAACTTCATAACTATACCCGCGAATGATTGCCTTGAGGGGTAATTCGATGGTTAAATTGAAGTGTGGAGCAAGAAATGGTTTTAAACCTTGCATCGTATTTCTACGATACATTTTGAATGCATTGGTTGCATCATTGTATTTGATGCCTACCGAAATTTGAATTAAGAAATTAAAGAATCGGTTCAGGATTAATTTATGACGCGGGTAATCAACTACTTTACCACCTTTGATAAATCGGGAGCCAAATACGCAGTCAAGATCCTTTTCCACCATTAGACGATAAAACTTCACCAAATCTTTTGGGTCGTCTGACAAATCAGCCATCATGACAGCCACCATATCCCCCTCGAATCGTTCTAATCCATAGCGAACCGCATAGCCAAATCCGTTGGGACCCAAATTCGTATGAATGTTTAAGGTAGGGATTTTGCTAGATTTTAAGCTTTCTAAAAGTCCCAAGGTGTTATCTTTGGAATTGTCATTCACAACAACTATTTCGTGGTCAATCTGTTCATTTTGTAATTCATCATACAAACTGGTTAACGTTTCTTCGATTGAGCCTTCCTCATTATAGGCTGGGATGACGATGCTTAATTTCATAATAGATTATTTTTCAAAAATACATTCATTGAAATTCCCAAAACCATGTTTTATAACAGTCATTTTTGATAACCCATTAGCTGCTATGAGTTTGGGTATTTCATCTTTCGCTTCATCATTCAAATACATATTGTCATTATGGCTTTCCAACTGAATCATTCCAACAGGTACACTGCTTTCTGAAAACAACCCTTGCAAGCATTTTAATTCATGACCTTCCGTATCAATTTTAAGGATATCAATTTTTGAAATACCATTGGATTTGATAAAATCGGATAATTTTATGACGTCTACCAAATAACTATTTTTGATAATTTCTTCTTTTTTTACGCCAAGAATATTGGCCTTCATGGCTAAGTATTCGCTGCTATAATTTAATTTTTCGAATGTAGAGGTTTCATCTGTAACGGTCTCTTGCAATTCAAGTTGACCATTGATGTTGCTAACTCCCAAATTATAAATTTGGATGTTTTTACGGTTTTGATACTTAATTTTTAATTTGTTAAAAAGGTTTGGATTTGGTTCAAAGGCGTAAATTAATGCATTTTTATATATGGAACTAAAGAAGTCGATACTTTGCCCTTTGTTTGCCCCCACATCAAAAATAACAAGCGGATTGTTTTCTGCTAAGGTATGTTTTTGGTAGAATGCTTTTAGCTTTGGATAAAAAAACAGATTTTCATTTAAATGAATCAAAAATTGAATTATTTTTATCCGAATATCCATGCCGATTACCCTAATATTGCCTTCAAAAATTCTTGATCACTTTTGATCCAATTATGAACTTCTGTCAATAATTGTTGAACTGAATGTTCTGGTTTCCATGCACTCAAGGTTTCAAACTTTGTGTTATCAGTTACAAAAACTGGGATGTCTCCAGGACGATTATTTGCATCCGAAGCAATGGAAATTTTATTGCCTGTGATTTCTTCGCAGAGGTCAGTTAGTTCTGCAAGTGAAACAGTATTTTCCAAACCACCACCTAAATTATATATCTGGTTGTTTACAATCGAAATGTTTTTTAATTGCCAAATGATGGCGGTAAACAAATCTTTAACATGTAACACATCTCGCGCTTGTTGTCCCAATCCTCCAAAACCGATAAATGATAAATTCTTTTTCCAAAAATGTCGAGCCATCCAAAGTACTATTACTCCTTGGTCGATTTTCCCCATTTGGAATGGACCACTCAAAACTCCGCAACGATTAATTACGGTAGGAATACCAAAATTGTGAGCAAATTCTTTGATGATATATTCGGAGGAAAGTTTTGTCGCTCCATAAAGGGAGCGAATTCCATCTAATGGATAGTTTTCTTGAATTCCCTTTTTTGAAACTCCTACCAATGTTTGTGTATCAGAAAAATTAAATCGCTTAGGTGTAACCTCTAAATTAACCCCCAAAAGAGAGTCGTAGGGATATACTCTACTGGTAGAAAGAAAAATAAATTGTGCTTGATGTTTCTTGGCAAAATAAAGGGTATTGATGGTGCCGTTTAGATTGGTATCAATGAGGTTTTCTAATTCACCAGGGACAGTTCCGGCCAGTACAGAAGGTTCTGCAGCGGCATCAATAACCAGGTCAACTTTGGGTATGCGGTCAAAATCATTTCGATTTCTTACATCACCATGCACAAATTGAATCCCCTTTTTTAAAATTTTAGTCAGGTTCAATTCGGAGCCCCTACGCGACAGGTTGTCTAAACAATAAATTTCAGATTCATTCAAATAGTTTTTGAACAACAGCGCCAAATTGGAGCCGACGAATCCACAACCTCCTGTTATTAGAATCTTCATTAGTTTTTAGCTTCCATGTAACGGTTGTAAATGTCATTGAATACATCTTCCAATGATTTGGTAATACCCCATGATGGATAATGAGCCTTCATTTTTCTCAAATCTGAGTAATAACAAATATGGTCACCGATACGGTTTGTCTCGTTGTATGTATATTTCATTGGAATGCCACTAATATTCGAAATTAATTGGAATGCTTCTAAAATAGACACAGAATTTTCTTTACCACCTCCGATGTTATACACTTCAGCAACACGTGGATTTTTAATAAAAGCCTCACAGAAACGAGCCACATCAAGAGAGTGAATGTTGTCGCGGACTTGCTTCCCTTTATAACCAAAGATGGTATATTCTTTTTCCTCTATATTACATTTGATCAGGTAACTTAAAAATCCGTGCAACTCTACCCCCGCATGATTAGGGCCCGTTAAACAACCACCTCTTAAAACCGTAGTAGGCATATCAAAATATCGACCATATTCTTGAACAGAAATATCGGCAGACACTTTTGAGGAACCGAATAAGGAGTGTTTGGATTGGTCGATGCTAAATGATTCTGCAATGCCATGCTCGTAAGTTGCATCATCATAATCGAAACGAGTTTCTAATTCCTTCATTTTGATGAAATTAGGGGCATCTCCATATACTTTATTGGTTGACAAATGTACAAATGGCACATTTGTAGAATATCTTCTTAAGGATTCTAATAAGTTAAATGTACCAACTGCATTGGTATCAAAATCTTCAAAAGGAATGGCTGCTGCTCGATCATGACTTGGCTGTGCGGCCGTATGAACGATGGCATCAGGTTGAATTTTTGGGATGATGCCTAAAATACCTTCACGATCTCGAATATCGATTTGATGGTGTTGGTAGGCATTACCGAATTTTGCGAGACGATCCTTATTCCATGAATTATCTCCTTGCAAACCAAAAAAAACAGCACGTTGATTATTATCTAGTCCATGAACTTCCCAACCTTGTTCTAAAAAGTATTCACTAACTTCAGAACCAATTAGGCCTAAGGATCCCGTAACAATTAATTTTTTGCCCATTTCTTACAATTAAATAAAGCTACAAAGATAATTTAAAAATGCTTTATTATTGTTAATTATCGCTTAAAAAAGTTTTGTTTTCTTTTAATTTGAAAGTAAGTTTGTACCGCTTTACATGAAATATGAAAGGACTTATTTTAAAAAATTCGGTAATGAAACCTTTTGCCTTTTACCTTCTTTTTTGTGTAATCATTCATCTTCTTGTTATCGAAAATTTTCAGTTAATTATTTCTGATGATATCCCTTATTTGAATGTTGGATATTTTATCACTTTACCCTATGGGGAAACGTATATTGGCCCAATTTATCCGTTGTATTTAAAATTATTTTTGCAAGCATTTGAAAACCCATTGGATGCCTTTAGGTATAGTTTTCTCGGTAGTCTGCTGCTGATTTTCACCTTCTTATATGGGTTGTTGTATCGTGAAAAAAGAAATGTGAGTGGTTTGGTTATGTTGGGAATGTATTTCATTTTGTTCAATCCAGCAATCTATTCGATTTATCCTAAGATCTCCTTTTTTTGTGCAGTCCTTTTGCTTGGTACCCTATTTTTAATTCGTGGGAGGTCTTGGAAAACGAAGTGGTATATCTTACTTAATTCCTGTTTTTTGTTTGCCTATTCTCGTCCTGAATTCTTCTTGTCCTTTCTACTTATTGGGTTCATTGGCATCATCTTTTTCCTAAAAAATCACTTGAACTGGAAATTATATGTTTTGAATTTTGGAATATTATTGCTTAGCGGACTAACATTGTTAGGAGGTGTACCTTTAGGTAATAGAGCTTTAGATGCCTTTAAACAGCATTTTGTTATAAATTATCAAAAATGGAATCCTCACATTAAATTAAGTAAATACCCAAGGTCTGAATTTGATTTATTTGATAAGGTATATGGAAAAGTAAATTCTTTTGGTGAAATATTTATTCAAAATCCATCCTACTTTTTTAAGCACGTTTTCCAAAATCTATTGAATATTTTTGATACTGCGATTCATTTTTGGGATTCATTTTATGTGTACTTTATTAAATTAATTGGCTTGCCACCGTATGTTTACCTGATTTTGATGCTAGGTGTGCTTAGTCAAATTTCATTTCCAAACACAATACAACAGATTAAAAAGAAATGGAAAGGGTGGACTATGGATTATATGTTACCTTCTTTGTTCATTATTTTTCCAACCTTTATTTCAATTTTATTCATTTACCCGAGAGAACATTACTTGATTTTTCATCTATATTTTATCTTTGGATTACTTGGCCTTGTTTGTACATCAATTGAATTCAAATCGAACTGGGTGGACCCTACTTTACAATTTTTTGTAGTTGCCGTATTTGCTATTTTTATAGCGAATCCGGAAAAAAGAAATTTTGGATTTTCAAGGGAAGATGATTTGACACCTGTCTTTAATAAGGTTCAAGCATATGCCAAAGAGAATCATAAAACATATTATTGTTATAACTTATTTGATCGCGTATTTTTTAATACGTATTTTCAAAATAGAGATACGCTCAATCGGACTTTTGATTATGTGAGCAAGTATCAACCGGATGTATTATATTTTCGAAAAGAAGATGAAAAGGATTATCAGAAATTTGTTAAATTACCAATAATTAAAGAATACTTGGTCGATTCAAGTTTTGTTCATCAGAATATTTTTATTTTTGTAAAAAAATAATCAATTCTAACCCTTTATTAAATGACTAATCTCCTCTTATTTGTTCTGGCAATTTGGCCAATGGATCAAGCGATCAAATCTTCCACGATTGCTTCAGGGGGATCCACTGTGCAAGCAAATGGTAAATATTATAGCCATGTGGTGGGCCAACAAAGTATTTCAGGGACAGCTTCAAAGAATGGGGTTACAATGCGTCAAGGATTTAAACAGCCTAATTTCATCATTCGCAGTATTCAGAAATCTGGATTGAATGTCAAAATCGAGGAAAAGAATCCTATTTCTTATACCGTTTTTCCCAATCCTTTTAAAAATAAAATAACCATCAAATTATCTGAAACTACTTCTTCAGAGTCCTATTTAGTTATTTATGATAAAATTGGGAATGTTATGTTGGAGAAAAAATATGACATGGGGATTGATGAAATTTTACTTGATAAATTGGAATCGTTTAAAGCGGGGAATTATATTTTACATATTGTGAACAAGGGTCGTCCATTCGCTGCAAATCTTATCAAAGACGTTGACTAGTATCCAATGAATCGATCAAAAATTGCTTTACTTCTGTTGGCTATCTTTTTAGGTAGTGGTGTGTATTATATCTTCTTGCCATCAAATTCTCCAAAATCTGATGCATCAACCAACAGCTCTTCAATTGTAGAAACGCCAGTTTTCAATGCTGATTCATCTTTTGCGAAGGTAAAGGCGCAGTTGGATTTTGGTCCCCGTGTGCCCGGCTCACAAGCTCATCAGCAATGTAAAGAATGGTATATTCAGCAATTAAAAGCTTATGGTTGGAAAGTTGAAGTGCAGGAATTTAAGGCCACATCCTTTGAGGGAAAATCCTTGACAGGCTACAACATCATGGCTCAGTTTCAACCTGAAAAAGCTAAACGTGTATTACTAGCGGCACATTGGGATGCTCGACCAAAAGCTGATAAAGACACCATTCGAACCAATGAAGCGATTGATGCCGCAAGTGATGGAGCATCCGGACCAGGGGTGTTGTTGGAATTGGCACGGGTGCTAGCCACCTCAGGTCAAAAACCTGCCATAGGTGTTGATATCTTGTTTTTTGACCTAGAAGATCTGGGGAGTACAGAGGATGTTACTGGTATTTCTTGGGCATTGGGTTCTCAGTATTGGTCGAAAAATATTTTTCCGGCAGGCTACAAACCTTTTTATGGAATTCTTTTAGATATGGTCGGCGCGAAGGGTGCTACTTTTTTACAAGAGGGTTCATCTATGCAGTATGCGCAAGGCATTGTTCAAAATGTATGGAATGCTGCTGCTGATTTAGGCTATAGTAACATATTTATCAACGAACCAGGTGCTGGTATCACCGATGATCACACTTCGGTGAATGAAATTGCCAACATTCAAATGATAGATATTGTAGATTTGAAAAATGGAAATGATGTGTTTCCGACCTATCATCATACGCATCGAGATAATTTGGACATTATCGACAAAAATACACTCAAAGCTGTGGGACAAACCTTGTTACAGGTGTTGTATCGAGAATAATTTTTTATGGAAGACAATTTAAAAAAAGTACATCTGAACGATGTACATGTTGATTTAGGAGCTAAAATGGTTCCTTTTGCAGGATATAATATGCCTGTCATTTATTCTAATTTAATTCAAGAACATCTTTGTGTGCGTTCAAATGTTGGTGTGTTTGATGTGAGTCATATGGGTGAGTTTTTCTTAACAGGAGAAAAGGCATTAGACCTCATTCAATATGTATGTTCAAATGATGCGTCCAAATTAATTGATGGAAAAGTTCAATACAGTTGCTTACCCAATGAGACAGGTGGAATTGTTGATGATTTGTTGGTTTATCGAATAAATGAGACACATTATTTGCTAGTGGTTAATGCTTCCAATATTGAAAAAGATTGGAATTGGATAACCTCTAAAAATACGTTCGGTGTAGAAATGAAGAATGTCTCGGATAACTATTCATTATTTGCAGTTCAGGGACCTAATGCAATGAAGACCTTACAAAAATTAACATCCGTTGATTTGTCAGCAATGGAATATTATTCTTTTACTTACGGAGAAATGGCTGGAATCAAGGAGGTGATCATTTCTAATACGGGTTATACGGGCGCAGGCGGATTTGAAATTTATGTCAAAAATGAATCAGCTCTTGCCATGTGGAATGCAATTTTTGAATCAGGTGCAGCATTTGATATAAAACCAGTTGGTTTAGGAGCACGAGATACCCTACGTACTGAAATGGGATATTGCTTGTATGGTCATGACATTGATGATACAACCTCACCAATTGAGGCTGGATTATCTTGGATTACATCTTTTAACAAAGATTTTGTGGGCAAGCATATCCATCAAAAAATAAAAGAGGAAGGACCAACCAAGAAACTAGTGGGTTTTGAGATGATCGACCGTGGTATTCCACGTCAACATTATCCCATCTTGGATGAAGTAGGAAATGCCATTGGAGAAGTTACATCTGGTACCCAATCTCCAAGTCTTAATCAAGGCATTGGGATGGGGTATGTGAAATCCGAATTGGCTAAAATTGGGAATGAAATTTATATTTCTATTCGTGATAAGTCGCTCAAAGCGAAAATTGTTAAAATGCCATTTGTGAAGAAATGAGGAAAATTGACGTTTGCTTATCCCCAGATTTAGTTCATTTATATGATTTGACCAATACGGCAGTCGTAGTTGTCGATATATTTCGTGCCACATCTTGTATGGTAACGGCATTTGCACATGGTGCAAATGCGATTCTTCCTGTTGAAGATGTTGATTATTGTAAATCCTTGAAAGAAAAAGGTTATTTAATTTCTGCAGAAAGAAATGGAATCACGCCTGAAGGATTTGATTTTGATAATTCGCCATTTTCTTATCAAGTAGAAAAAGTTCGTGGCGCCAGTATTTGTGTGACTACAACCAATGGAACTGTCGCACTGCGTAGAGCTGAAACGGCCCCATTATTAATGGTTGGTGCTTTTTTAAATATTTCAAAAGTGGTTGAAGCATTGAAAAATTGGGAGGGGGATGCTTTAGTCTTGTGTGCAGGTTGGAAGGGGAAGCCCAATTTAGAGGATACTTTATTTGCAGGTTGTGTGATTGATGAATTAATTGGCAACTATCAAGTGGCAGATGACGCTGCACTCATGGCTTGGCAGAATTATAATATTGCCTCAAAAGATTTACAAACAGCCGTTAAAAACTCCTCGCACGTTAACCGATTACTAAAATTGGGTATTGAAAAAGATATTTCCTTTTGTCTGGAAAAAGATAAGTACCAGGTTTTGCCAGTTTGGAAAGAAGGTCGATTGGCGTTATGAGTTATGGGTTATGAGTTATGAGTTATGATTTTTTTATATATTTAGGAAATTATTAACAATTAACATTAACAATTCAAAACCCATAACCCATAACTCATAACCCATAACTCTTATGAAACTTCTTCCCAACATTCCAACCTACTTAGTGGCATTTATGTACTTGTTTTCTTCGTTTATGTTTTTCTTTCCAATGATGGAAATGCCGGCTATGACAGGAAATCAGGCAGTTTTTATGAATTTATTTACAACCACCGGATACATGGCAGTTGTAAAAATATTTGAAATTATTGGGGCTGTTCTACTATTAGTGCCAACAAAAAGAGCATTAGGCTCCTTAATTCTAGCACCAATTGCAGTAAATATTGTTTTGTTTGAACTAATTATCGCTCACCAACCTGGTGCTGGTGTCGTAATGTTGATACTTCAAGCAATAATCTTGTATCAAGAAAGAAATAAGATTAATGTTTTTTAGTTTCTATAAGTAAATAGTCCTTAAAACTCTCAAAGTCGCTATCTAAAGAAATGGCGACTTTTTCTTTGTCAAGTAATTCTTCTAATCTTGTTGGAATAATTACTTTTTGGCCTAAGTTTCCCTCAACTGTAGGTAGAAATTTTGCGTAATGTGCAGTAGAAAGTAGAATTCCACAATTATCTGAACCAAACTCCTTGCGGTATTGCTTGAGACCGTCATAGGCCACTGCTGTATGTGGACACATGATGTAATCGTATTGCTCAAACACCTCTTTCATCGTATGCCGGGTTTGGGTATCATCCGTATGATAACCTTTCACCATGTCCTTTATTTCTTCCCATTTATTGCCTGCCAAAATCTGCATGCGAACAAAATTGGAAGGATTCCCAACATCCATTGCATTTGACAGTGTTTCTTTACTTGGCTGAGGTTTGTAAGTGCCACTTTGCAGGTAGTCTGGAACAATTTTGTTGATATTTGTCGCCGCCACGAATGCATGTACCGATAAACCCATTTGATAGGCCATTAATCCTGCACTTAGGTTCCCAAAGTTTCCACTTGGAACTGAAAAAACCACTGGCAATTTATTGCCTTTTTTCTTGGCTTGGGCAAAGGCAGAAAAATAGTAAAACGACTGCGGAATTAATCGTGAGATATTGATGGAATTCGCAGAAGCTAAATTAAACGTTGAACGTAATTCTTTATCTAAAAAAGCTTGTTTGACCAGTGCTTGACAATCATCAAATGTTCCATTTATTTCCAAGGCGGTTACGTTCTTTCCAAGTGTAGTCAGTTGTTTTTCTTGGATATCTGAAACCTTTCCTTTTGGATATAAGATCGTCACTGAAATCCCTGGCGCATCATAAAATCCTTGTGCCACAGCACCACCCGTATCACCAGAAGTAGCTACTAAAATTCTAATTTCTTGTTTGTTTTTTTGTAGAAAATGCGACATAATCGCCGCCATGAAACGAGCACCAAAATCTTTAAACGCCATGGAAGGTCCATGAAATAATTCCAAAACTTCAGTCCCTTTTTCAAGTTCAAAAATTGGGGCATCAAAAGTGATGGATTGGTCGATGATTTGATGAATTTCTGAATCTGTTAAATCATCTCCTAATAAATTTTTACAGACAGCAAATGCAATTTCTTGAATCGATTTGTTTTCTAAATCTGCCAAAAAAGCTTCTGGTAAACGCTTGATTTCCGTTGGCATATAAAGGCCATTATCAGGAGGTAAACCTCTAAAAATGGCTTCTTCTAAATCTACGTCCGGACTCTGACCTGCTGTACTATATAATTTCATTTGATTCCCTTAGGATTTTATACTTCTTCTACAAAATTAGCTATTTAGACCCTGCTTAACAAATTATTCACCGATATCTACAACCCTTGCTTGGAGGGTTCTCTTGCCATTGAATTCATTTACATCTAAATGATAAGCGATTTTAAAAGGTTTGTTTTGCTGAAAGGCTTCAGATAGACCTTCATAAAAGGATGCTCGCATACCAAATGCCACTGCTTCTATTTGTCGAAATTGTGAAGTTTCACCTAAAAATAACTTCAAGTGATCTTCTTTCATGATCACAGGAGGAGATTGTAGATATACTGTACTAACCAAGTAAGGCAACATATTGCCAGGTCCATAAGGAGCAAGGCGATTCAACAATTTGTCGTGAAACGACAAGCTCAAGGCAGAAATAGGAATTTCTAAATCAATCAAAATTTCAGCTTTTTGCACTTTATTTTCTAAACCTTGTTTGGCTAACAAATCAAATCGTTCGATAAAAGCCGGTAAATTTTCTTGTTCTAAGTGTAAACCTGCTGCATGGGTGTGTCCACCAAATTGGCTTAACAAATCCGAACATTGTTCCAAGGCATGGTGGATATCAAATCCTTTTACAGACCTTGCAGATCCTACTACATGTCCATTTGAAAGTGTTAAAATGATGGTTGGTCGATAAAAGTGTTCTTGAATTTTACTGGCAACAATACCAACTACCCCCTTGTGCCATTCCGGATGAAATAGAACAGTTGAATGGGCCGTTTGTAAAAAAGTATTTTTTGCAAATAATTCCAAGGCTTGCGTTACGATAGCTTTTTCAACCGCTTTTCGTTCGATATTTTGGTTAAGCACAGGCAGTGCCATTTCTGCAGCTTCTTCAATGTTTTGGGCCAATAATAGTTTGACAGCGCCATACGCATGATCCATTCTCCCGGCAGCATTGATGACAGGGGCAATGGAAAAGACAACATCTGTAACGGAATAGGGTGACTTTCTACCTGCTTTTTTCAACAAATAATCTAAACCTGGTCGGGGATTTTGGTCTAGTTTTTGCATGCCATAAAAGGATAAAATTCTGTTTTCACCCGTCATTGGTACCATATCTGCAGCAATGGAGCAAGCCAACAAATCCAATTTATCATAAATGGGTGCTAAATCTAATTCATGGTATTGGGCAAAGGCACAAAGTAATTTAAAACCTACCCCTGCTCCTGTTAACTCTTTAAATGGATAGGCACAATCTGCTCTTTTGGGATCTAATACAGCAAAAGCATTTGGTAAATCAGATTCGGGTAAATGGTGATCACAAACGATGAAATCAATCCCATTTTCCCTACACCAGCGTACTTTTTCATGTGCTTTGATACCACAGTCAAGTGAAATAATAAGTGTATAGCCATTATCTCTAGCATATTCAACACCTGCCTGAGACACTCCGTAGCCTTCGTTGTAACGATCTGGGATGTAATAATCACAGTCGGCACCTAATTCTTCACTTAAATAACTGTAAACAATGGAAACAGCTGTTGTGCCATCAACGTCGTAGTCGCCATAAATTAATATTTTTTCCCCTTCCTCCAAAGCCATCGATAAGCGATCTACCGCTGCATCCATGTCTTTCATCAAAAATGGATCATGCAAGTTTTCCATTTCAGGTACCATAAATGCCTTTGCTTGATCAAAATTCTTAATGCCTCTGGAAAGCAACAATTGCAAAAAATAGGGATTCTTCGTGGAATTTAGCTCTTCTTCAAGTATTTGTAATTCACTTGGATTGGCAGAAGGAAGGTAATTCCAGATTTTTTTGGCTTGTAACATGGGGCATAATTTGATGCAAAAATACGAAAAGGAATGTGCTGAAAAAGCCTAATTTTTATTTTATCAATGAATTGATATTTTTATCGTGACAAAATAACTCAAAGCCAAAGGCTTTGAATCAGTTTAATTCCTTAATTTTGTTTTCTATGATTCTTCGCACAGAAAATTTAGTTAAAAAGTACGGTCAACGTTTGGTGAATGATCACATCAGTTACCAAGTGGAGCAGGGAGAGATTGTGGGTTTATTAGGCCCCAATGGTGCAGGAAAAACAACCTCTTTTTACATCGCAACAGGACTTGTAAAGCCCAACGAAGGAAAAGTGTATCTCGACAATTTGGATGTAACCGATTTGCCCATGTACAAGCGTGCCCGATTGGGGATAGGTTACTTGGCGCAAGAGGCGTCTGTTTTTAGAACCTTAAGTGTAGAAGAAAATATTTTGGCCGTGCTTGAAATGACGAATTTGTCGAAAGCCGAACAAAAAGAAAAAACAGAAGCATTATTAGAGGAATTTTCGTTGACTCATGTTCGTAAAAGCTTGGGACAAGTACTTTCTGGTGGCGAACGTCGTAGAACAGAAATTGCCCGTGCATTGGCTGTTGATCCCAAGTTTATCTTATTAGATGAGCCTTTTGCGGGAGTAGACCCTATTGCGGTTGAAGAAATTCAGACAATCGTTGCAAAGTTAAAATATCGTAATATTGGTATTTTGATTACCGATCATAATGTAGATGAAACCTTGTCGATTACCGATAGAGCCTATTTATTGTTCGAAGGTCGAATTTTAAAAGCAGGTACTCCGAGGGAATTGGCAGAAGATGAACAAGTTCGTCGCGTATATTTGGGTAAAAATTTCAAATTAAGAGAGTAAACCACCTTCCTATTTATGGAAAAATCAACCAAAGCGATTCATGGCGTGGAGCTCCATGATGAAACTGCAAATGC
>JBEGQV010000230.1:0-8475 GCA_041180785.1 Bacteroidota bacterium
AAAATGGGTACGGCTAAAAGGGCATAAAACAACATCGAATATTTTCTCGCCTTGTAAACTGGCCATCCTTTCCGCATCAACCAACCGGGAATAAATCCACCACCGATACTACCGATGGAAGTACATGTAAATAAAATTGCAAGGTGAATACTTGGTTTTTTTAAATCTAAATCGAATGTGGTATTGAAATAGGATGGGAGCCAAAATAAAAAGAACCACCAAATGGGATCTGTAAAAAATTTACCAACAATAAATACCCAAGTCTGTTTCAATGTAAACAATTTCGCATATGGTATTTTTACATCTTCAGTCGCTGATTCCTCTGAAATTTCTTTGACAATGATTCCTTTTTTACTAGGAAGTTCATAAAAGATGATCCAAAAGATTAACCAGACAAATCCAATAGCACCTGTAATCAAGAAGGCTTCTTGCCATCCATATACACCTAAAATCCATGGTACCATTACGGGTGCCACCATGGCTCCAATATTTGCTCCCGAATTGAAAATTCCCGTAGCAAAAGCACGTTCATCTTTGGGGAACCATTCAGTTACCGACTTAATAGCTGCCGGAAAATTTCCAGCTTCTCCAATCCCTAAGGCTGCTCTTGCGGTTCCAAATCCAAAAGAAGTTTTTGCCAAGGCATGTGCCATGGCGGCAATCGACCAAATGATAATCGAAATCGTATACCCTAATTTACTGCCAATGCTGTCAATGATTTTTCCAAATAACAATAATCCCACCGCATAACTTGCTGTAAAACACATGACTATAAAACTGTAATCCGTTTCCGTCCAGTTTAACTCTTTTTCCAAAGTTGGTTTTAGGAGTCCGATGACTTGTCGATCTAAGTAATTGATCGTTGTAGCGAAAAATAAGAGGGCAACCACGACCCAGCGAAAGTTCTTGTTCATTTAAAATCCAATTGAATTGCCACCATCCACTGGCAATGAAACACCTGTTACGTAACTTGAAGCATCTGAAGCTAAATAGACCGCTGCCCAGGCAACATCTTCGGGTTTGCCGAAATGCCCTGCCGGCGTTCTGTCCATGGCCTTGTGTTTTCTATCGGGATCCGAATTCATGGCCGTTCTGCTCATAGCTGTTTCAATAAATCCTGGTGCAATGGCATTGACACGAATGCCATGTTGCGACCACTCAGAAGCCAATACCCTAACTAAGCCATAAATACCTGTTTTCGAAGAAGCATAGGCCGCCACTCGGTCAATTCCATAATAGGCTGCCATGGAAGAAATCATGATGATCGACCCCGATTTTCTGTCTAACATATGTTTGCCTACTTCTCTGGTTAGAGCAAAAACAGCATTTAAGTTCGTTTGAATGATTCGATTAAATTCTTCATCTGATACTTCAATCGCATGTTTTTTCATGTTGATGCCTGCATTGTTTACTAAGATATCAATTTGTCCAAATTGTGAAACAATTTGATGTACTAAGGAAGTGGTTTGACTCAAATCACTTACATCATTCACTAAGTAATGAGCGCCTTGTCCAATCGCTTGAACGGCTTCTTTTAATACCTCTTCTCTTCGACCGGTGATGATGACCGTCGCGCCTGATCGTACAAAACACTTGGCCATTTCAAGACCAATTCCAGTACCACCTCCTGTAATTAAAGCTACTTTTCCTGTTAAAGAAAATGGATGTTGCATATTATTTTAATTGATAAATTTCTACTAATTTTTTCATGTCAGCTAAACTTCTTTTGGGTGCCTCATACGGTATTGGCATTTTTGAAAAGGTTTGAAAATACAACACACATGCATCTCTCCAATTTAATGCTTCTCGGTGTTGTACAGCTAATCGTCCTTGTACATCTTTGAATATCTCTTCGTCTACTTTTCCTTTCACCGTTTCCCAATCTTTTTGCAATTGAGCTACTTCTTCTACACCAGTATAATAGCGGTAACACAATTCATTCCAGAGGGTTCTTCCGCTGGAAAGTTGTTCATTCCATGGCACATGATGGAACCATAACAGGAACCGTAAATCAGTTGTTTTCGGATCTGCCCATTGTTTTTGTACCTCCGGATGATACAAGGAAAGTGCATTGCTGCCTGAGGCTTTCCTATTAAATCCTACTCCCAAAGAATCTCCTCTATGGTAATAAATAGAGGTCCAATCCGGTCTTTGACTTTTGGTTAACCATGGCTCAGGTCCCCAGTGAATCGATTGACCCATGATGTGATGCAATCCCAAAGGAGTTGTAAAATTCACATAGGTTTCTCTCGACTTCATCAACATATTTTCAATCGTCTTCACAGAAAGCTCATCATGGGTCAAACTACTCTGAATCCATTCTTTGGCAATCTGCTCTGAAGGTAAGTCATAATCCCAAGCCAATCTGCCGTAAGCATACCAGTTGGCTTGCGACATCAAATGTCCGGTCCAATTTCGATCCGATCCTGTGTTGGCAACCCCCGCTATCATGGAAATTTCTTTTGCAACCGTTGAACCTTTTCCGTGGGAATAGGTATCAGCATCTAAGGTTTCTTTAAATAAAACGGATTGGTAAAATAAGTTGGTTGAAAACCCCAAATATTCTTGTGTGATTTGAAATTCTAATCCAAGTGGTGTTTTGGGCATCGCACCAAAAAGTGGATGGAAGGGCTCTCGTGGTTGAAAATCGATTGGGCCATTTTTTACTTGAACGATTACATTTTTAGCAAAGGTACCATCTAAGGGCTTAAATTCATTGTAAGCTTCTTTGAATCGATCGCCATTGGGGTTTGGACTATACACGAATGCCCGCCAAATTACATTGCCACTATAAGGGGCAATTGCCTCAGCCAACATATTTGCTCCATCAGCATGTGTTCTTCCATATTCTTGCGGACCCGGCTCGCCCTCCGAATTAGCTTTCACCAAAAATCCGCCAAAATCAGGGATATATTCGTGAATTTCCTTTGTTTTATCTTTCCACCATTGCCTAACTTGTGGATCTAAGGGGTCCGAGGTTTTTAATTTTCCTAAGATTTTAGGCGAGGCAAAATTTAAAGATAGGTATAGCTTAATTCCGTACGGACGAAAAACATCAGCCAAGGCCTTTACTTTGGCTAAATATTCTGCAGTCAAGAATCTCGCACTGGCATTAACATTGTTGATGGCCACGGCATTGATTCCAATAGAAGCATTTGCGCGGGCATATTCGGTATAACGGGGGTCCACAGTTTCGGGTAATTCATACCATTTCCACAAGGAAGAACCTGCATAACCTCTTTCAATAGTGCCCAACACATTATCCCAATGGTTCAACATCCGCAACTGAATTTTTGGAAGGCTTGTCTCATTGTGGAGGCTTTGTCCTTGTTGCATTTGTCGCAACAAACCAAATGTTCCATATAAAATGCCATTGGGTTCGGAGGCTTCAATTACAATTTTTTTCCCATTTACTTGAATTTGGTAACCCTGATTCGCAATTTTTTTATTTTGTTTGAAAACAATTTGAATGGAGCCCGGATGGGCTCCTTTATGGCCTAAAAGGCCATTGATGCCTCTAATTAATTCTTTTTGTGCCGTTTGAATTATTTCATTTGCCGGAAATTGATGTTGAATTCGCGTATCAATATGTTGGTATTTGGAGGCAAATTTCGATTTGTCAAACTTCAACCACAAACGGTACCCATCGTCAGCTTGAAGACCAAAAGTCAAGAAAAAAAATATACAAAGCATGGATTTAACTGCCAATTCTACGCCACGTAATTCAGCTAATCCTTTCAGTCGACCAATGCCCGTATAGCCTGGGTAGGTTTTTTTCTGTAAATCGTCGAGCATTTGGTGACCATGATCAGGACGCATAGGCAATTGTTTGTTTAATTTTTTTTCAATGCTTACAATTTCTTGAATGACTTCTACCATCGGCACATCTCCTGTTAAATGGTCGGCTTCATGGAAAATAAGCGGATTTTCTTGCTCTCTTTTGGTAGCTCTTAAATGGATAAAATGTATTCTTTCGCCGAATCGACGAATCATTTGTGGCAAATTGTTATCTGCCCTTACACCTAAGGACCCTGTACAAAACGTAATCCCGTTTGCCTTGTTTGGATAAGCATCCATAAGGTCTGCCAGGTTTTTTTCGGTACTAACTACCCGTGGAAGTCCCAATAACGGGAAGGGTGGGTCATCTGGATGGATGCATAGATTAATGCCTAATTCTTGAGCAACTGGAGCAACCTGACGAATAAATGCATGTAAGTTTTCTTGTAATTGATTGGCATCAATATGGGCGTATTGGTCTAATAAGCTTTGGAAATTTTCCAAATGAAATGCTTCGTTGGAGCCAGGCAATCCCAATAATGCCGTATTTTTCAATTCTTCAATTTCCTCATCACTCATCTTTTCAAATCGTTCCAAAGCGGCTTTTTGTACTTCCTGGGTATAATCAACTGATGCGTTGGGACGCTTTAAAATATGTAAATCAAAAATGGCGAAATCTACCCAGACAAAACGCAAGGCAGTTGCCCCATTGGCTAATTCATAATGAAGTTTGGTTCTCGACCAATCCAATACCGGCATAAAATTATAACATACTGTTTGGATGCCACAAGCGGCTAAATTACATAGACTAATGATGTAATTTTTTATGTATTTCTCTTTACTTGGCAATCCCTTTTTGATGTCCTCATGCACGGGTAAACTTTCTACAACGAGCCATTTCAATTCCGACCATTGTTTATTTCCTGCTTCAATGAGTTGAATGCGTTCTAATATGGCTTCTTTGGTCCAAACTTCTCCCACTGGAATTTGATGAAGTGCAGAAACTACTCCCGTACAGCCAGCTTGACGAATGTCCATTAAGGAAACTGGGTCGTTGGGTCCAAACCAACGCATGGTATGAATCATAGGTAAATCGGTTTAACGTATAAACCACAAAAATAAGTAAATTTACTTATGGTGCCTGCAAAACAACATGTTTGATTTTTTGCCTTTTCCAGGTATAGGTTATATGAATTTTTCCATCCTTTGTTTGAATAATGGCAGGGTAAGAAAATTCCTTTTTAGGTTCATTTTCTAAAACAGCTATTTCTTTCCAATGCTCTGCATCATCTGAAATGACCACATTTAAGGGCGATCGTTTACCTCCCCATTCGATTGAATTTTTGGTAACATGGTTGTATACCAACACGTGTCGACCATCTTTAAGTGTTACCGCATCTGTTCCCGAATTTGGGTTTGGTAAATCAGTAGCCTGTAAAGCTGACCAAGTTTTTCCTTGGTCTTTTGATTCAGAGCTTAAAATGAAGCCATTTTGGCTTCTACACAAAATTTTTAAGGTTCCATTTTTTAAAAATAAAACACTTGGCTGTATGGCTGAAAATTCTTTGCCATCGTTGATTACATCTGTTCGAGACCATGTTTTTCCTTGGTCCTTGCTCATTTCAAAATGAACTCGCCAGCCATTGTCTTCCGAACTGCTTGGCGATAAAATGCTGCCATCTTTTAGTAAAACGGATTTGTTTTTAATCGGTCCCACGATGCCATCCGGTAATCTTTCTGCGGCCGACCAAGTTTTTCCATGGTCAAATGATCTTTTTAATTCGCCCCACCATTCTCTCGGATTAGGCCCTACTTTATAAAATAAAATTAATTCTTTTCCGGGTAGTTGAAATAAAACAGGATTCCAAGTCGGCATCCTTTTTCCGATTTTTTGGATACCATTGGCTACCTCTACAGGTGTGGTCCACTTTCCATTTTCTTCTAAACTTACCCAAATACCTACATCCGGGTCGCGTTCTGCTGTACCTCCAAACCATGCAGTCACCAAACCCTTCGGGGTTTCAACAATGGTTGAAGCATGACAAGATGGGAAGGGTGCCGTTTCGTAGATGAACTCTTCTTTGATCACTTGGCAAAAACTTTTAGAAGGAAAAAGTAAGAAGGAAGAAGTAAGAAGGAATAAGTAAGAAGAAATAAGTGTTTTCATAATTTTGGTTTATAGGTTGAATATATAAAAATAATTTAAATAATTATAAGTTTATTGCAATATTGTTTAGTAGACTTTACGTAATTTTGTGAATTGAATTTATAATTTGTCAAAGCCCATTACACTCGATCTGGTACACCCGATTTATAATCCCAAAACAAATTGGGAGAAAGAATTGTGGTTTTATTTTGACAGTTTTCGTCAATCAATTCAAATTCCAGTGGAAGTTCGATTGTACCTAGTCAATGATGGAAGTTCCCAAGGAATTTTTGAAGAGCAGATTGAATTTTTGCGTTCAAACATCGAACTTTTTACCTATTTGCCTTTGGAAGTAAACCAAGGTAAGGGGGCAGCCTTGAGGGAAGCCATGAAATTGTGTGATTCAGAATTTGTCATCTACACTGATTTTGATTATCCGTATGTGCAGGCCAATATGGAAGAAATGTTTCAGAAATTATTGGAGCGGAAATCAGATATCGTGGTTGGTGTCAGGGATGAGCCCTATTATGACCAGTTGCCTTTTCGTAGAAAGGTTTTTTCCTTAAGTTTGAAACTGATGAATTATTTGTTTTTTCCACGTTTAAAGGTGAAGGATACGCAGTCGGGATTAAAAGGATTTAATCAAAGAGGGAAACAAATATTTTTAAAAACGCAGATTGCTGCGTTTTTATTTGATATGGAATTTTTAGTACTTGCCTCCAATGATGTTACAATCAAGGTCGACTGGATATACCTTCAAGTGCGGGATGGTGTACATTTTTCCGGTATGAAATTAAAAACGATTATCACTGAGTTACTTAATTTTATAAGAATTTGGGTTCGGAAAAAATAAAAAATACATCAGTAAAATATCTCACTGAAAATTTACAAATAAACTTCTTGATAAAGTTGTTGGATTGAATCCTCAAAAAAACGTTTCAAGTAAGTGTTTTGGTAAGAAATTAATTGGCTGTTGTCGCTCGACAACAGCATTTTTATTTGGTTTGCTAAATCATTTGCATTTCCTTGTTCAAAAAATCTACCTTCAGGTCCAACTACTTCTTTAAAACAAGAACCATTGGGGACGAGCACTGGGATTTCGGACACCATGGCCTCCAAGATAGGAATACCAAAACCTTCAATCAGAGAACTGTACGCAAAAAGTTTTGCTTGTTGATAAATGCAGGGTAAATCTTCAAAGCTGATGTAGGGAAGAATGTGGACAAAATCAGCAAGCTGGTGTTTTTCGATCAATTGTTCCACTTTTTGGGTGTAGGGCGTTCGTTTGCCAATAAGCACCAAATGTGGCCTATGCGCCTGATCAATGCTCGATAATGCCTCGACTAAAAGTCCAACATTCTTTCTTTCCTCAATGCTTCCCACATTGAGAATGAAATCATCGGGAAGTCGGTATTTTACTTGAATGCGTTTTTTTTCTTCGTCTGTCTTTTTCAAAAAATAGACCTCATTACATCCTTGATAAATGACATGAATCTTTGCGGAATCTATCTGGAAAAAATGTAAAATATCTTTTTGGGTTTCTTCGGAAATCGCAATGATTTTATCAGCCTGTTCACAAGCTGCTTTTAATTTTTTGCGATAAATCCACACATCAATGGGATTGAAAAATTGCGGATACCGTAAACAGATGAGGTCATGTATCGTTACAATTTTTTTTACATGTTTCGGTAAATTAGCAGGGAGTTCATGACTTAATCCATGATAAATGTTGAGCTGTTTTACTTCTTCTTCTTTTGAAATAAAATAGCTTCTCCATATTGATTTTAAAATGGAAAATCGAAACAAGCCTTTTGGTTGAACGATATGGATATTGTCTTTGTCAAAAAAAGGTTCTGTATTTTTTTGAAATTTAACGCTAGGTGTAAATAAATAATAATGATTTTCTGGATAATATTTTGCCAAGGAATCTACGATAAATCTCGAATAATTCCCGAGTCCGGTATTATTTAAAAAAAGTCGTTTGGCGTCGAATCCAATATTCATCCAGTAATATTTTAAACAAAAATAGAATTTTTAAATCAGATATAATATCTTAGATAACATAAACCTATGAAACAAATGGAAAGAAGAGATTTTTTACAAAGCGCTGCTTTGGGAGCCTTTGCATCTACAGGAAGCGCACAAGTAACAAACCTGGCGAAACCGCGATTAGAACCTAAAATCAAATTGAGTGTATCCAGTTATTCTTATTGGCATTTTAAAGGAGATCGATTTCCAATTGAAAAAGTAATTGATGAAGCTGCTGCTTTAGGTTTAGAAGGTATAGATGTGTTGCACCGACAAATGGAAAGCGAGGACAATGCTTATTTGCAAAAATTAAAGAAACATGCTTTTTTGAATGGCATTGCCTTAACCTGTTTGTCGATTCACCAAGGTTTTGTCACACCAGACAAAGCAGAATTAAAAAAACATGTAGATCATACAATTCATTGCATAGAATTAGCCTATAAAATGGGGATTCCCTGTTTGCGTTTAAATACCGGTCGATGGAATACGATTAAATCATTTGATGAATTAATGGCCAATCGAGG
>JBEGQV010000231.1:0-2851 GCA_041180785.1 Bacteroidota bacterium
TTATCAAAATGGCTGGAATACGAAATCAGAAATTGTAAAAATATATACTGCAAGTAAGGAAGATTACATCTTTTTCCGTTCCAAGCAAGCAGATGGAAATGAATGGATTAAAGTTCATCAGAACAACGCAATCTCAGTCCATACCGGTTTATCCTTAGAAGGGAATGTCTTGATTAATTCTAAATTCAAAGCGAGTTTAGAACAAGTTGAAAAAATTGAAAATGCTTATTTCCCTGTCATCTCAAGTTTGGTATTAAAGAATCACCAAACCTCAGGATATTTAGGTTTTCGAACCAATGAATCAGCAATAAAATTAGCCTTTAATACCATTGAGAAAATTTTGGAGAAGCAAAATTCCTAAAATTTTTAAAAAATTTAAATAACTTCAGATTCCACAAGTCTAGCGATATAATCCACCCCTTTGATTCTTTTAAGATTATTATAATTTTCTTCTCTAACAATTCTTGATCCAGATAAATTATCAGCATTGTCATATCCCAAATCTCTCAGCAATTCATTTTTGCTAATATTTGTCAACTTGATATTGCTTAAAAAATAAATATATTCCCATGGATTTTCACCTGAAATTGGCCAAAGACTATTTCCAAAACTAGAGGACCTTGTTTTTGCAATTACCTTACCGTGGTGTGTAAACTTATTTGTTCTTTTTTCTGAAATTAAAACATCATCATTTTCTTTTAATTTCTCAAAAAATCCGAGACTATTTTTAGTTACAGCCCAGCAAAATATCCCTCCTGCTTTACTGAGAAGGTAATTTACAAATTCTTCACCCAAATGTTCTATGGCAAATTTTATGTCAACTGACTTTTCAATTGAGGTTTCTAGATTTTCTCTTGTACCAGGGACCAAGACGAGGCTAGTGTGAATTGCCTTACTTGATTCCTTGTTTTCGATTTGTTCACTTCCTACTTCGGTGGCCAGACTTGACGCAGGCGGTGAAACTATAGGTTTATCAGGTGAAACGGGATTTAAAGGATTATCTGGCAATTTACCACCGCCTGGACCAACTATTGGTGCATCATTCAAATCAATTCTCCAATAGGCTACAGCAACTTGTGCAATGTTATTGGTACGATAGTCAATTTCTGCAAAGTTAAATGTTGGAATTACGGCTAATTCTCTATTTAATTGTAAATATGAGTTATGCAAGGAGTCACGCTGTTGTTCAAATGGATCTATTGCCAGGGTATTTATTTCAATTTCATTTTCAACAACTGTTGCATTTCCTAATTTGAATGTTTTTTCCTGAATTAATTTGAGGTCAGGGTTACCCAAATAGGTTCTCCAAGCCTGATTGTGGTTAAACTCTGATACTTTTGAAATTTTAGGAACTACAAAATGCATGACATGTTCATCAGGGAATCTAATTTGTTTGTCATTAATTGAATAGTTGTATCTTTCAAGCATTAAGACTGCTCTCGATAAATTTTCCTTTTTATCCAGTTTTAATGCATTTAATTTATCAAGAAATTTTGCATCAGGGGTATCCTGATCATAATAATTTAACAAATGTTCCGTAAAGGCACTTTGGAATTCTTGAATTTTACCTTCTTTAATTAAATCAATGCAGTGAACAGCTCTGGAAAAAATATCAATATTTTTCCCAGTTGGAACCTCACATACATATCTGCGTAACATAAGTGTTGCCACACTTTTGATTACCCAAGTTTTAGTTTCAGCTGAAATACCGTCTGCATCCTTAAATTGCAAAAATTGCATTAAGAAAATATAGGTTGGTGTACATTTAATTTTATTTAAATCGATAATTTCTTGTCGAACAGAATGATTTAAATCGAGATTATTGGATAGGTTTCTGTAAACAATTGCAGCCGATTTAACCTCTTCTAGAAAACGGATAATGGAAATTCTATTCGTTGGTTTACCTAGCTCTTCTGCAGTTGGTTTTGTTGCAACTGGTTCGTCCTCATCGTCCTCTTCATCATTTTGGTCAGTTTCAATATCAAAACTAATGTGGTCATCTAAAATGTTATGGGCATAATATTTTTTGAATTCATCAACTAATTTCTTTTCAGAGACAGGTCTTCTTAAAACAGAGCAAAAATATCTTCTGAAAAAAATATCTGGATTATTATTATCTAAATCATCAAGAATTCTTAAAATGCCTGTCCACAAGTCCTTTACATCTTCCAGATAATTTCCATCATCAATTTTTGCGGCTTGTCCTAAAATTAAATTTTTAATTAAATCAGTCGCAGAAAGTTTTAAACCTCTATTATTAAACGTTTCAAATACTTTGTAAGAGTCTTTTACATCTCCAATATTTACTTCAATAAATAACGCTTTATTTAGTAATTTTTCAATGAAGGTAATTAAGTTAGCTAAGGTGAATTGTTTTAATTCAATGTAGAAAAATTCATAGGCATTCTTTAATTTGATATTATCAACAAATGCTAAATTTTTATTATTGATTAGAGCCTCATATGTGTTGTTATCTAAATTGCCTAAGGTTAATTTATTGTCAAAGCCACCCGTAATATTGTTAATTTTGAGTAAGCTATTAATTCGAATGCGATAATAATTTGCTTGATCACCTTCTCTCTCAGAAAGGATTGTCTCAATTGCTTTTAATAAGATGGTTAAGGTAGTAATTCGTTGTTGCCCATCTACAACTTCAATTGTTGAATGTTTTACCTCTGGCGTATGAAAAATTAACATTCCAAATAGGTGGCTTTCATCTGTCTGGAGATTATTGATGTCCTCTAATAATGCTTTTGTTTGCGTGACACCCCATGAATATCTTCTTTGATAAGGTGGGATATTGTATTTTTGCCCATTATCACTTAAAAGTGCGTTAAGTGTTTTTACGTTA
>JBEGQV010000232.1:0-6773 GCA_041180785.1 Bacteroidota bacterium
TGCGAAGCAGTGGCCCTACCTCCTACCGAAATTGTCATAGACGATTCCGTAGAAGTATTTGATTTCAATGCAAAATACAAATCAAAGGCTACTAAAAAGCGTATTCCAATGGAAACCAGCTTAGCAAATCTTCAAACCATTCAAGCAATGGTGAAACAAGCTTTTGAAGATTTGGGCTTTGGCGTATGTACGCGCATCGATGGATTTGTGCGAAAAGATGGAGTGGTTATTTTGCATGATCCAAACACAATCCCAGGGATGTCACCAAGCTCCTTAATCTTTAAGCAAACCGCAGAGATTGGCTTAAATGTGACGGATTCAATTACCTATTTTATTCGACAATCGATCAGGGAGCGATTAAAAACTGGTAAAAATTACCAAGAATTTAAAACCTTATTGGAAAACCTGGATGTACAAATCAAAAAAGTACTTCATGAAAAGGCAAACTCTAATAAAATAATCTTAGAAATTAATAGCGATGACCTTGAAAATTCTTTCCAAGATATTAAATCAAAAGTGATTGAATTGGCCCCTAGAGGCAATGTGAACTATGAAGTAGTGATCGATTTAGAAGTTGAGGAAGGAATGGTACAAATACCTTTACATACAGCTCACCTAGCTAAAGATTCAGGAGCAGACTTACTTGAAGCCATCAAAAAAGGAGTACATCCTTTGATTGCTCAAACACGAAAAAATGCAGTTGAAATAACTCAATTCTATACCAATGGATAAGAAGGAAATAGAACATTTAAGATACCCAATGGGTAGATTTGTTGCACCAGAAAGCATTACAGAAGAAATTCGAAATGAATGGATTAAAACTTTAGAAGATTTTCCTTCAAAACTTGAAGAAATTGCTTCTAAATTATCAGAGTCGCAACTAGAAACTCCATATCGGACAGATAGCTGGACAGCTCGACAAGTGATTCACCACCTATACGATAGTCACACCCATTGCTATGTGCGCATC
Organism: Bacteroidota bacterium; assembly: GCA_041180785.1. Classification (GTDB taxonomy): domain Bacteria; phylum Bacteroidota; class Bacteroidia; order Cytophagales; family Spirosomataceae; genus Sandaracinomonas. Next base: position 971 of record JBEGQV010000232.1, read on the forward strand.
AAAGCAGCACTTACCGAAGGGGAAAATCCAACCATTAAAGATTATGACGAAAATGCCTACGCGAATGCAGCAGATGGTAAATCAGCTCCAATCGAATGGTCGATTTTAGGCTTAAGGGGACTGCACGCCCGTTGGACCTATTTAATGAAGTCATTCACCGAAGAAGATTGGAAAAAATCCTATTTTCATCCCACCAGAGGAATAACCTATCCACTCGATAAAGTGTTAGGAATTTATGCCTGGCATAGTTTGCATCATTTAGAACATTTGAAAATAATTCTTAATTCATAAGTAACAAGTAGCATGTTCATCGCACCAAATGCCTCTGTAATGGGGCGAGTAACATTAGGAAAAAAAGTATCCATCTGGTACGGCGCTGTATTACGCGGCGACACCGAATCCATTACCATTGGAGATGGATGCAATATTCAGGATAATGCGGTTGTGCATGCAGACCCGGGTCATCCAACCATTATAGGCCAACATGTTACCGTTGGTCATTCAGCTATTGTCCATGGCGCCCAAGTTGGCGAAGGCAGCATGATTGGTATGCATGCAACGTTATTAAACGGTTGTAAAATTGGAAAATATTGCCTGATTGCAGCTGGCGCTTTAGTAAAAGAAGGAATGGAAATTCCGGATTTTTCCATGGCCGTTGGAATGCCTGCCAAAATCATCCGAACACTGAGCGAGGAAGATATTGAATGGTTGAAAAAATCTGCTCCGCATTATATTGCGATGAGTGAAAGACATCAAGCAGGTGAATTTCCACTCTTGACTCAGAAAGACTTCGAATAATGCTTAATTTAGTATTAATCCGACATGCACATGCAGGTCCACACATCGAACCTGACATCGAACGACAATTATCCCAAAGAGGTGAATTGGAAGCTCAAAAAGCCGCTCAAGTAATCAAATATTCATCCCACTTACCTGGAACTTGGCTCGTTTCTTCTGCTGTAAGAACCCAGCAAACTGCTGATATTTTATCGGCCAATAACCAAAATTTGCTTTATGAACGCAAAAATGAGCTGAAATGGTACGAAGCTGGAGGATTGGATTATCTAAATTTTATTGAATTAGAAAGTTGTACAACTATTTATTTGATAGCACACAATCCATCCATTTCCTATGTTGCCACCTATTTATCCAATACAAATATTTTTATGGAGACAGGAAGTATTGTACATTTGCAATGGGAGACATTAGAACATTGGACAGAGCTAACAAAAGCTTCTGCCATCATAAATTACCATTTCGATGGAAAATAACAATAACAAACTTTTTCGCTGGATATTAATCATTTTCACCCTAGTAATGATTGGTTTTGCTGTACACATGGGTAGCAAAACGACTGCACCGTGGAATAAACACAAGAAGTTATGAGATATGGGTTATGAGTTATGGGTTATGAGTTATGGGTTTTAGCACTCTTTCAATCGCATGTGGGTCTGGTTGGTGGGAAATAAAGTCCCTTTTTGAGCATCCTGTTGACAAGCTTTACCTGCTAGACAAAAATCCAGAAGTTCTCAATTGGCCAGATGTCCAGGAGGCCATTGCGTATTTTGTAAAAGCTTATCAAAAACCGTTTCCAGCTAAAATCGAATTATTTATCCAAGAGGCAAAAAATATCTCATTGCCCAACCATTCCGTTCAAGAAATCTGGCTATTTAATTCGCTCCATGAAATTCAGGAAAAAGAAATTTGCCTCAAAGAATGTTATCGCTTGCTTGAACCGGGTGGCATAATATTCATTGAAGAGGAGCTATCGCTAACAGAGCGACGCCACCATGAAGGGTGTTATTTACCCTTGTTTTTTTTAGATGAATTAACACAATTAATGAAAGCCTCCGGCTTTCAATTTCTTTCATCGGAACAAAAAGACGATAAAGCCTTTTATGTAAGATATTCGAAACCGTGAATCTTTGATTTTAAATACGAAATAATCACATCTAAGCCACGTTCAAAGTGATTATTGTTTGGAATAATGATGTCACTGTGAAATTTATGAGGACGAATATATTCTTCATAGGTTGGTTTCACATGAAATTTCCAACGATACATCACATCTTTCAAATCATATCCTCGCTCTTCATTATCGCGTTTGATGCGTCGCTTTAACTTAATTTTATCTTTGGCATCAATAAAAATTTTCAAATCCAACAACGATTCAACATCAGGAAAATGAAAGACAAAAATCCCCTCAACAACCAAAATTTTGCGAGGATGATAGTGCAACATATCAGGCACTTTTGTTTTGTTATTGAAAGTATATTCTAAACGACTAATCGACTCACCATTGCGCAACTTTTCAATGTCGGCTGCAAAGGCTTCATCATCAATGGCACCTGGTAAATCAAAATTTTCAATACCATTGTGATCTTTGAATTGCTGCTCGATCGGTCTGTAATAATTGTCTTGCGAAAGCAAGCAAATATCTTCTTCATGAAAACGTTCCATCAATTGTTGCAAAAACAGGGTCTTTCCCGAAGCGCTACCTCCAGTAATTCCAATCACAAATGGTTTTTGAATGCTTGACATACTAAGCGAGTTATATATTATCTAAATTGAAGTGTAATCCTTTATTTTCTTTTTGAGCGATGGCGTGTTTAATGATTAAATAAGCCACATTGATCATGTTTCGTAATTCACACAAAGGTACTGTAATCTTGGATTGACGATACAATTCCTCATGCTCGATATAAATTAACTCTAAACGATCATAGGCTCTTTTTAGTCGACGATCTGTTCGTACAATTCCTACATAATTACTCATGATCGACTCTAATTCCCTGGCCATTTCGGTCACTAAAACGAATTCTTCCGGATGGGTAGTTCCATCATCATTCCAATCTGGTATACCTTTTGGCATCACCTGCTGCCCATATTCCTCTACAGATTTCAAATATGCACGATGGGCATAAACAATCGCCTCTAATAAAGAATTTGAAGCCAATCGATTGGCACCATGTAAACCCGTATGCGAACATTCTCCCATCGCATACAAGTTTTCGATGTTGGTTTGCGCATATTCATTGACGATGATTCCTCCACATAAATAATGTTGTGCTGGCACAACAGGAATCATTTTTTGTGAAATATCTACACCTAACTCCTTCAAGCAGTAATTGTAAATCATTGGAAAATGACTTAAAATTTCTTCTTTCGGAATATGTCGAACATCTAAATACACACAATCTGTACCATTTTTTTTCATTTCTGAATCAATGGCACGTGCAACGATATCACGAGGTGCTAGCGACAATCGGTCATCATATTTTTCCATGAAAGTGGTACCATCTGCATTTTTCAGAATGCCACCATGTCCACGAACCGCCTCAGAAATCAAAAAAGACGGTTTTTTCCCTGGTTGGAACAAAGAAGTGGGGTGAAATTGAATAAACTCCATGCCCTGAACAAAGGCCTTTGCTCGGTATGCCATGGCAATACCATCGCCGGTTGCGATACGTGGATTCGTGGTTGATTGATACACCTGACCAATCCCACCGGTGGCCAAAAGAGTCGTTTTCGCTAAAAAAGTCTCTACCTTTTGTGTTTTTTTATTCAGTACATACACACCAAAACATTTCTTACCGGGTGTGTCTTTGGTCACTTTTTCACCTAAATGATGCTGAGTAATAAGGTCCACTGCAAAATAATGGGTGAAAAAATCTATTTCCGGGTAGGATTGAACTTTTGCGAGTAGGGCACGCTCAATCTCATTACCTGTTGAATCTTTATAATGCAGAATTCGTTTGTCAGAATGGCCACCCTCTTTCACCAAATCAAAACTGCCATCCTGTTTTTTATCAAATTGAGTCCCATAAGAAATCAACTCCTTTAATCGCTCAGGAGCTTCTCGAACCACCATTTCAACAACTTTTGGGTCACTTAAAAAATCACCTGCCACCATCGTATCGTGGATATGTTTCTCATACGAATCCTCTGAATCCCATACGGCAGCGATTCCACCTTGCGCATATTTTGTATTGGTTTCTTCGGCAATGGTTTTGGTAATCAGGGCAATTTTGACAGACATTTTACGTTCTCTAAAATGTTCTGCAACCTTAACCGTGTAGGATAAGCCTGCGATACCTGAACCAACAACTACAAAATCGTACAAAGGCATAAGTGTGTTAAAATTCATGCAATTTAATCAATAAACTTCTTTTTAGATAAATTTGATTAACTTTGCGGCTAAGAAATTTATTAAACCCTTTAAAATCAATTTATTCCAAATGGAAAACTCTAACAGCAACTCATCAAAGGTTGCCCTAATCGTTTTGGCTATTTTAACGGCCGTCTTAAGTGTACTTTACTTCAGATCTTATCAATTAAACAAGGAGCAAGCATCTACCATTGAAGAAAAAGCAACTGAATTGTCGAATACTAAAAGTCAATTAGATTCCATTTCCACTCAATTAGATGCAAAAATTGCAGAAATCAAATCATTAGGTGGACAAGTTACGGATTTAGAAGCTTTAAAAACACAATTAGAAGCAGATAAAGCGTCTTTAAAGAAATCTAATCATGCAACTGTGGCATCTTATGAGGCTAAAATTAAGGAATATGTAGCTGTTTTGGCTCAGAAAGACATTGACATTACTGAGTTAAAGAAGGCCAATGGCATTTTAACAGAAAACAATAAAGTGTTGACTACACAAAATGAGGGCCTAAACACAGAAAATACGGGATTAAAAAACCAAAACAAGAATCTTTCAGATACTTTAGCAGATTACACCGCAAAAAACAAAGAATTAGCTAGAAAAGTGAGCATTGCCGCTGCCTTAAAAGCACAAGGAATTCGCGTTTTATCCGTTAATGCAAAAGGAAAAGAAGCTGAGAAATCACGTTTCAATGGTAAAAAATTAGAAAAATTAAAAATCGTTTTCAATTTAGCCAACAATCCAATCACTAAATTAGAAAACAAAACAATTTATGCGCGAGTACTAGATGGTGAAGGTGCTATTCTTTCTGATGAGGCAGCTGGTTCTGGCAAATTTGTTCAGGAAGGAAAAGAAATGGTCTATACAACCAAACAAAATGTTGTATATTCAAACAATAATCAAGAAGTGTCAATTGTCTACAACAGAGGAGGAATTGTTTACCGTCCGGGAAAATATACAGTAGATTTATACGCAGAAGGTTTCAAAGTTGGAACCACTGTATTTGAAGTAAAATAAATGTGAATTACATCCAGTTAGAACATAGCTACGGTGCACATAATTATCACCCATTACCGGTAGTCCTTGCCAAAGGCAAGGGCTGCAAGGTTTGGGATATTCAAAACAAAGAATATTTCGATTTTCTATCGGCCTATTCTGCAGTCAACCAGGGTCATTGTCACCCGACCATTTTAGAGGCATTTTACAGCCAAGCACAAACCCTCACCCTTACTTCTCGGGCATTTTATAACAACCAATTGGGTTTGGCCGAAGAAAAAATGGCCAAATTATTTGGTTACGACAAGGTGTTATTCATGAACACGGGCGTTGAAGCAGGAGAATCTGCACTTAAATTGTGCAGACGATGGGGATATGATGTCAAAGGAATTCCAGCAAATCAGGCTAAAATTATTGTCGCAGAAGGAAACTTTTGGGGCAGAACCTTGGCAGCCATTTCCTCCTCTACCGATCCAAGTAGTTTTGGCGGATTTGGACCCTATTTACCCGGATTTATCAAAATACCTTATAATGACCTCAGCGCTCTTGAATTAGCCTTACAAGATCCTTATGTCGCAGGTTTTATGGTAGAGCCCATTCAAGGAGAAGCAGGTGTCATCATTCCAGATGAAGGATACTTA
>JBEGQV010000233.1:0-6301 GCA_041180785.1 Bacteroidota bacterium
GAACAGCCTGAATTAAGAAAGAATCCAGAGAGTATATCAGCGATTGAACAAGTAGTAGACTTAGTTGACAAGGGTCAATTACGAACTGCTCAACCAAAGGAAGATGGATCTTGGCAAGTAAATGAATGGGTGAAAAAAGCGATTGTGATGTACTTCCCTATCCGTCAGATGGAGGTAAGTGAGGTTGGTATTTTTGAATTCCATGATAAAATGGCTTTAAAAACAAATTACAAGGAATTGGGCGTTCGCGTGGTCCCTCCTGCAGTAGCACGATATGGTGCATATTTATCAAAAGGAACTATTTTAATGCCATCCTATGTAAATATTGGTGCATTTGTAGATGAGGGTACGATGGTGGATACTTGGGCAACCGTAGGATCATGTGCTCAAATTGGAAAAAATGTACACTTAAGTGGTGGTGTTGGGATTGGTGGTGTTTTGGAACCACCTCAAGCGTCCCCCGTAATTGTGGAAGATGGAGCCTTTATTGGTTCTAGATGTATCGTAGTAGAAGGTGCGCATATTGGAAAAGGAGCTGTTTTAGGGGCAGGTGTTACCATCACAGGATCCTCAAAAATAATCGATGTGAGTGGTCCAGAACCTGTGGAATACATTGGCTACGTACCTGCCAACTCAGTTGTGATTCCAGGAAGCATTCATAAGAATTTTGCTGCCGGAACATACGGAGTTCCATGCGCCTTGATTATTGGAAAGCGCAAAGAAAGTACGGATTTAAAGACCTCTTTAAATCAAGCTTTAAGAGAAAACAATGTGGTGGTTTAATTGACCATTTAAATTGATTAACTTTATACCCGGTTTTAACAGCCGGGTTTTTTTATGGAAAAGGAATTAAAAATTGGTGAATACAATCACCTTCGAGTAATTAAAGAAGTTGACTTTGGTCTTTATTTAGACGGATATGAGGACGAAATCCTTTTACCGAAACAATATGTGAAAGAAGGTACTCAAGTGGATGATATCATTAAAGTATTCATCTATCGAGATTCAGAAGATCGAATCATCGCGACCACTTTAGAACCTAAAGCAACAATTGATCAATTTGCTTTTTTAGAGGTAAAAGACGTGTCAAAAGCGGGGGTATTCTTAGAATGGGGACTCATGAAAGACTTATTGGTTCCATTTGGTGAACAGAAAGGAAAAATGGTCGTAGGTAAATCATATTTAGTCTATGTCTATTTAGATCCACAAACAGATCGAATTGTTGCATCAGCAAGAATCGAAAAATTTCTGCCGAGAGAAACTCCTGAATTTTCCGTTGGTGAAAAAGTTTCCGTAATTCCTTATGAATATACCGATATGGGTATCAATTGTTTAATTAACAATTGTAAAATAGGGCTTTTATTTAAAAATCAATTGATAACAAATGTAAAACTTGGTCAATCGATAGATGTTTACATTAGTAACATAAGGGCTGATTACAAAATTGATTTATCCATGAAATATCAACAAGATGATAAATTCCAATTGTTAACAGATCAAGTATTAGCTGCAATTAAATCAAATAACGGACACTTATACCTAGGAGACAAGAGTAGTCCAGAAGCAATATACGACCAATTAAAACTCTCAAAAAAAGATTTTAAAAGGGCTATTGGTGCCTTATACAAAAGTAAAATCATTCAGATTACGCCAGAATCTGTTTCACTTTTGTAAACGAAAATATTTTACAAATGTGTTTTTATATCCTGCGCTTTATTTATACATTTGTAAAATATCAAAGTTTACAAAACTGAAATGACGCTTACCGAGAAGATCGAATTGTTAATTAAACGAACACAAATGTCTGCATCACAATTTGCAGATGTTATTAACATTCCACGCAGTAGTATATCACATATTATATCTGGAAGAAATAAGCCCAGTTTAGATGTGGTACAGAAGATTTTAAAAAGTTTTCCTGAGATTAGTGCAGAGGAGCTTTTATATGAAGATCGTTCATTAGGTTATGCACCGAGTCAACCTGTTAAATCAAAACCTCAAGCTCCGATCGGTGGACTATTTGATCAAGAAATTGATACTTCGCGAGAATTGAATGAAAAAAAATCTTCGGAGGTAAGTCCGGTACAAACGATTCTCAAGCCCATCGAAAAAATGGAGAAAAAAGTTACTCCGGAGTTGAAAGAGTCGACCATTGAGATCTCTTCGGGAGTAAATCAAATGTATTCGAATCATACGGAAAAAATGATCGAACGCGTCATCATTTTTTATTCGGATGGAACGTTTTCCGAAAGTAGACCAAGCAAGTAAATTTATCCACAAGTTATCCACACTTGTGCACATTTGGATTTTCCAATTCTCTATTTTTTCATTTTGTCAACAATTTTTCCACAATTGTGCATAAAATAGTAGTTACCCACAATTTATCCACATTCACATGTGGATAAATCATTTTTTTTGATCAAAAAATATCACATAAATTTTTAGTAAATTTAGGGTAAGCATTCAAAAAACATGGAAAAATTAGATTCTTTAAACCAAGTAGCTGAGTTTCATAGCACGTTTGGGGCACCTATATTAGAAAAACCCACAATTCCTCACGAAACACGTTGTGCATTACGCGTTAAGTTATTAGAGGAGGAATTAGAAGAGTTAAAGCAGGCCATTGCAGCGAATGATTTAGTAGAGATTGCAGATGCACTGTGCGATTTACAATATGTGTTATCGGGTGCCATTTTAGAATTTGGAATGGGGGCAAAATTTGTTGAAATGTTCAATGAAGTGCAGCGTTCAAATATGTCAAAGGCCTGTCAGACACTTGAGGAAGCACAATTAACTGTTACGCATTACCAACAAAAAGATGGAACAGAAGCTGAAATTGTTGAAGAAAACGGCATATTTAAGGTTTATCGTATTTCAGATAACAAGGTATTAAAATCGATTGCTTATTCACCTGCTCAATTAAAGGAAATTCTACATAAATGATCAAAATTTTATTAGTTGAAGACGAACCTAAAACGGTACAATCCCTTAAAAAAGGACTTGAGGAGTCCAATTTTAAGGTAGATGTCGCCTATGATGGGGAAATTGCCTTGCAACTAACAAATCAAAATACGTACCATTTAATTGTTTCGGATATCATCATTCCAGGCATCAACGGCTTGGAATTATGTAGGAAATTACGTGCTAAAGGGATTGATGTACCTATCTTAATGCTCACGGCTTTGAGTTCAACTGAGGATAAAATCATAGGTTTTGACGCTGGGGCTGATGATTATTTAGCTAAACCATTTGATTTTAAAGAGTTTTTGGCTCGTGTAAAGGCATTACTCAAGCGATATGGACATCCTACAGTTCAAATTGAAAATCCAACCACTGTACTGAAGTATTCTGATATTGAATTAGATGTACATTCAAGACTTGTCCATCGAAATGGACAATTAGTAAATTTAACCGCCAAAGAATTTCAGTTATTAGAATACTTTTTACGCAACCAAGAAAAGGTCATATCAAAATCGGAAATTGCCGAAAAAATATGGGAGGTTGAAGATGAACAAAGTTTCAACCTCATTGAAGTCTATGTGAATTACCTTCGTAAAAAAATCGATAAAAATTTTGATAAAAAACTCATTCATACCCAATTTGGAGTAGGCTATATTTTACGAGAATAATGCAAATTAGGTCCAGATTAACATATCAATTTACCTATTTGGTGTCGGCAATCCTTTTTGTATCGTACCTTATTATCTATTTATTCTCCCAACAAAACTATCAAGACAAATTTTACGATCGATTACGTCAAAAAGCCAATACTGCAGCCGAATTATTGATCAATGTAAAACAAGTAGATGGCAAGTTATTACGCATCATCGATCGAGCCAATAGAGACATTTTATACAAAGAAAATATCATTGCTTATGATACCTGTAATGAGCGGATTTATCGGTCAAACGATAGTATTTCATTACATATCGACGTTGAACGTGTCAAACAAGTACGTAAATTTAAAGAAATCAAGTATCACTCAGGCGAATTAGACATATTAGGAACTGTTTTTGCCACTCCAGAGGGTAGGATAGTGGTTTTTGCGGGTGCTGTCGATCAATATTCTGCAGAAAATGCACGTGATTTAAAAAATATCTTAATTGCCTTATTTTTATTATTCATCTTTATTGTAATCATTTCTGGCTGGTTTTTTGCCGGTAGAGCTGTAAATCCCATTTCTGAAGTCATTAAACAAGTTGATCAATTATCACCTAAGCGTTTAGAAGAACGACTTGATAACATCGATTCGCAGGACGAAATAGGTAAAATGGTCACAACCATTAACCGACTGCTAGAACGCATTGAGAATGCCTTTAAACTCCAAAAAACGTTTATTTCAAACGTTTCACATGAATTAAAAAATCCTTTGACCAAAATTTCATCTCAATTGGAAGTAAGTTTGTTAAAAGCCCGTGAAAATGAGGAATATCAATCGACCATTAAATCCGTTTTAGAAGATACACAAGAACTATCAGGTATTACGGAATCGCTCTTAGAACTTAATAAAATTAGTTTAACTGAATATCAAATAAGTTTTCATATTCACCGGGTAGATGAAATTTTGTGGGATTCACGTAGTTTGACTCAAAAACTACATGATGGGTATAAAGTGATTATTGATACCCAAGAAATGCCAGACGATGAAGAATTGTTGGAAATTAAAGCAGATGATAAATTAATCCTCACAGCCTTTAAAAATTTGATGGAAAATGCCTGTAAGTTTAGTCCAAATAAAACAGCTTTTGTGAAACTACAAATCGATAAACAACAAATAAAAATCGATTTTAAAAACGAAGGAAAAGGTATTCCTGCAGCCGATTTACCGTATATTTTTCAGCCATTCTTTAGAGCAGAAAATACAGCAGCATCTAAAGGTTACGGCATCGGTTTATCTTTAGTAGAACGCATCATTCAATTACACAACGGAATCATTCAAGTACAATCAGAAACAAATGGCTGGACAACGTTCACTGTTATTCTTCCTGTGAGTCAGTAAACTAAGTGAGCAGAGTGAACAGAGTGAGCTAGTGACCTATTGAGCTATTTGTTGTATAATTTATATTATGTTAAGTAGAAAATTATAGAAGGGCTCCTTCTTTCATAGATTCTTTAAAAACAAAAAATCCCACTGCATTGCTACAGTGGGACTCACCTAAACTACCACATATACTACGTACTACGTACAAAGTACTAAGTACTTTACTTAATTTAACTCTTGCAATTTCGCTTCATCTTTCAATTCACGATAGATTTGCTTCATAATTTCTTTCAAATCTTCGTCTTTTTTGATTTTGAAGGCTTTTTCGAAATATGGTAAAGCTTCTTTGTATTTATTAGCAATTTTCTCCTCGTAAGATTTACCTTCTTTCTTGAAGGTTTCCATGTCCATAGAGTTCACCACACGCTTAATATCTGCAGCATCGTTGTAATTTAAAGCACCTAATTGGTACAAGGCATCATAATAGGTAGGATCTAATTTTAAAGCACTTTCATAGTACGCTGGAACTTTATCGCGAATTTCCTTCACTTTAGCTGTTAAATCAGCTAATTGAGCAGCATTTGCAGCAGCATCCCCTACTGATTTTTCAGCGTTAGCTTTATCAGCCACATAACCTTCTAATACTTTTGTTTTTTCCTTGATATCAGCTTCATTCAACGTAATTTGTTGCTGAATAGAAGCTTTTTGCTTTGGAGGAGTAGTTGCTAATTTTTTCTTCAAACGCTTCACCTCATCTGTAAAGGCATCAATTTGTCCTTTTTGACTATCAATTCGCTTCTGTAACTCCCCTATTTTAGATGATTTTTCCGCAATTTTATTTGCTTGATCTTTATATCCAGCCATTTTGTTTTCATACAATAAACCTAAATTTGAAAACGTAGCAGCATCTTTGTTCGATTGTTTTTCTAAGGTTTCAATTGCTTGATCTATACGATTGAAAGAAATCAATAAATTAAATTTCTCATTTTTAAGATCTCTATTGGTTGGATATAATTCAATTCCCTTATCAATAATGGCAATAGCCTTTTGCTCATCTTTTTGGTTTTTGTAAATCTGCGACAAACCATATAAGATTGCCATGTCTTTACCTCCCATATTGATGTAGTTTTCATAAGCTGTTTGAGCTCCTTTTTCATTATTTGATAACTGAGCAACTACGCCTGTATACATCGCAGCAATCGTATCTTTTGGAGAAACCTCAGATGCTTTTGCCATGTATTTGTAAGAAGTTTTATAATCTTTTCCTTGGTATTTGATGACACCAATGTTCATAAAGGCCTGATACACCTTTTTGTCATC
>JBEGQV010000234.1:0-13282 GCA_041180785.1 Bacteroidota bacterium
TAATTTCACTTTTGAGAACGGCAAAATTACAAAAAATATTTGACAAATACGAACACATTGCCTCCTTTATCATAACTTCTGATTCGTAATGTCCTACATCCATTAATAAAAGGTGATTTTCAGCATCGAAAAATTCATGGTATTTGATGTCGCCTGTGATGTAAGCATCCGCACCTGCCGCAATTGCTTGCTTGATTAAAAATGATCCAGCGCCTCCGCAAACTGCCACTTTTTTGATTTTTCGATTGATTTGAGGGGTGTGTCGAAGAAATCTTATCTCCAGTTTTTCTTTCACATATTTGATAAAATCATCTTCTTCTAGTGCTTCAGGGAGTTCTCCTATAAATCCAGCGCCTACTTCTTTCCAACTATTATCTAACGAGTGAATAAAATATGCCACTTCTTCATAAGGATGTGCATTTATTAAAGCTTGGAGGATTATATTCTCCAAATGTTTAGGGAAAATCATTTCGATTTTGACCTCATGAACTTTTTCAGCCTGGTTAGTTACGCCAATAGTAGGGTTGCTGTTTACACTTGGAGTAAATCGACCTTCCCCTTCTACTGTAAAACTGCAAGAGGAGTATTCACCAATATTGCCAGCACCGGCTTCATGCAGTGCGTTTCTTACGATATCCTGTTGCTGGATGGGCACATAAAAGCTTAGTTTTTTTAATGCATCTTGTAAGGGTGATAAAACCTGGCCATTGATGCCTAATTTTTTTGCCAAATGATAACTAACCCCTTGGGGGGCATGATCTAAATTGGTATGTGAGGCATATATCGCGATATCATTTTTTATAGCAGCCAACACGGTTTTCTCCACATAATTTTTGCCTGTTATGCTTTTTAAACCCTTGAAAATAATGGGGTGATGGGCAATGATAACATTGCAATTTTTTGCAATTGCTTCCTTTATAACCTCTTCGGTACAATCAAGGGTGGTAAGTATTCCCGACACCTCTTGATGTTTGTTGCCAATGAGTAAGCCAGCGTTGTCGTATGATTCTTGCCATTGCAAGGGAGCCCAAGATTCCATGGCTCGACAAACGTCATTTATTGTTGGCATTGCTTTTTTAATTTTTTATTCCTCCAAAATTATAGTAAATTTATTAAAAGCCTTATTTGGCTACCCTAAATTTTTAAAATGTATGATGCGTTGTCGACCCGCCATTGTAATAGTGGAAAATAATCATGTGTTGTTAATGAAGTATTGCTACGGCAATCGTGAAATTTTTAATTTTCCGGGAGGCAATGCAGAAGGAGAGGAGTTGTTTGTGGATACCTTGGAGCGAGAATGTCAGGAAGAATTAGGCATTGGTGTCGAAATTGGAAAAATGATCTGTATGGGCCAGATGTCAGGTAATCCACATCGGAAACAAGCTTTGCATGTGTTATTTGAGGGTAAAATCATTTCCGGTATTCCGATTTTGCAGCCCCAAGAAACAACGGCAAATGAAATTGTTTGGCTCCCTGTTTCCCAACTGCATACCGTGACTCTGTATCCAAATATTGGAGAAGTTATACAGGATTATTTGATAACTGGCAAAACCGGAATATATTTGGGAGAAATTAAACAGGAATGGGTGGAGTAGGTTTGAGGTATGAGTTATGGGTTATTAGTTTTTAATAATTGACAATTTTGAAAAAATTACTACTTTTTTTGATTCTATTGACTTTGGCTTCTTGCACGCGCATGCAGTTGAATAAAGCTGTGGTTGCGAGTGGATTGGATGAAATTCATGCGGGAATTCAAATCGAAGAATTGGGGTCAAGAAAGGTGATTTTCTCCAAAAATGCGGAGCATTTTTTTATGCCGGCCTCAAACATGAAGTTGTTGACTTTCCTTGTCGCAAATCGTTATCTAAAAGAAAAGACACCCGCATTTGCCTATCAAGAGACGGCAGATTCTTTGTTTTTTTGGGGAACGGGTGATGCATCATTTTTACACCCTGATTTCAAAAACAATCGATTGGTTGAGTTTTTGAAGTCGAAAGATAAGCCTTTGGTTTTTGCCGAAGAGCAGGCTTTAAAGCCACTCGGTGAGGGTTGGGCTTGGGATGATTATTCTGATTATTATTCAGCCGAAATCTCGACACTTCCCATGTATGGAAATGTTGTTAGTTTTTCAAAGGATAAGGAAAATTGGTTGGTGTCGCCTGGATTTTTCAAAAATCTAACCTATTACACCGACGAAAAACGGCCCGTTCGTGATCATAATGAAAACCGATTTTATATCAATCCAAAGATGAAATCGTTTCAAAGTCCTTATATCACGAGTCCAGAATTAAGTACGCAGATGTTAGCTGGATTAGCCAAGAAGTCGATTAGCTTTGAGCAGCGTGTTATGCCTAATCGTGCTGAAATTGTTTTGGAAACGCCATTAGATTCCCTTTTGAAGCCATTGATGTATCATTCGGATAACATGATTGCGGAACAATTGTTGGTTCAAATTGGATCAGTGATGAGAAGGAGTCAGAAAATTGATTCGGTCATTACAACCATTCAAAGGGATTCGGATGATTCCTTTATTAAACAGATAAAATGGGTAGATGGATCGGGTTTGTCTAGGTATAACTTAATGCGTCCTGTTGATTTGGTGGGTATTTTGCATGCTATTCATCAGGAGGTACCTGAAAATCGGTGGATGTCCTTATTACCGCAAGCGGGTAAAACGGGTACTTTACGAAATATTCAGTTGATAAATTCTGAATTATTGGTTTGGGCTAAATCAGGCTCTTTTGCCAATACCTATAACTTATCTGGGTTTGCACGGACGCCTAAGGGCAAGTGGCTTGCATTTTCGATTTTAAGTAATCTGGCAAACCAGTCAGTCGCCGCTTCCAAAGCTCAAGTCGTACAATTTTTGAATCAATTGTCGGCACTTTGAGGTAACAAATACTTGGTAATCAAGAAACAACTGATCAAGAAACCTGCTAAATATCCGATATTTTGTGAGTTTTCTAATAAGGTTCCAGTTAAAAACAGGAAGGAGATGATGACCATGAACCAAGGTAAAATAGGGTACCAAATAACCTTATAGGGTCTTTTTAATTCAGGTTCTTTAATCCTTAATCCGATGAGTGAGGCAAATCCAGCCAAGTAACTAAAGACAAAAAAGAAGGTCGCAATATCTGAAAGCGAATCAGAAATAGATTGTCCCAATACTAAAAATAAACAGGCAGCAAAGATGGTTAAGTGCGTGGCAGTGGTAGGAGTTCCGACTTTGTTAACCTTTGATGCTGCTTTAAAAAATAAGTAATCTCTGCTCATGGAATAGATCACACGCGGTGCAAACATCACTTGCGTGTTTAAAATCCCAAAGATTGAAAGCATCAAAAAGACCGTTACCCATCTGCCTACCGTTGCTCCCAAAAGGTATTGCATCGCATCTGAAGCGGCTAATTTGCTACCAATCAGTTTTTCTATTGGCAATACATACAACATGCCAATATTAATTAATAGATAAATGCTTGCTACTGTGATCACTCCTATATACATCGATTTCGGCATCGATTTTTCTGGATTAGCATTTTCTTCTGTAAAATAGGCGGCAGTATGCCAGCCATCAAAGGCATAAAAGATCGATAATAAAGCAGCTAATATGCCTGAAATAGAAGTTTTGGGACCTTGGATTTCGGAAGAAAATCCTTCACCATTGCCTAAGCTGAAGCAGATGATGACAAATACAATAAGCGCAAGGGCTTTGATTCCACTGAGCCATTCCTGGCTCTTTCCTGCACTTTTTACGCCTAATTGATGAAAGGCCCATAGGGCTAGGAGTGTGGAAATAGCTATTATATTTAAATAGTTGTTTAAATATGGAAATAATAAACCGATGTATTCGCTAAAGGTGTAGGCGCCAAAACCTAAGGCAGAAACAGTTCCCAGCCAGGAGGAGATGCCCACGATAAAGCCAAAGTATCGACCAAATGCTCGTTGTGCATACACATACCAAGCACCTGCACGGGGGACAGAAAGGCTAAGTTCCAATACACAACTAACCCCTAAAATGGCATAAATTGCCACTGCCAGCCAGAGTAATATGATGGTAGTAGGATCTTGTACAAAGCCTGCGATGGTACCTGGTTTTCGGAGTATCCCGGTCCCGATCGTACCACCTAGTGTTACCGCTACCCCAAAACTGGTGCCTAATACTTTCCATAATTTGTTGTTGGAAGTATTATTCTGCATGGGTTAGTTGGTAGGTTCCTTTGATAGGAAAGTGATCTGAGAATTTTACTTTTCGAAGTGTTTCAAAATTCAAAATGGTAAACTCGTCGGAAAAAAATTGGTTATCGATGCGTACTGCATAGGGACTCCGATTGAGCGTAAACCCAAAGCCATTTCCTGCTTCTTCAAATGAATTGTTTAAGCGTTCACGAATCGTACCATAGGCCCAACCATAGGGAGTTTCATTCAAATCACCCATAACTAGGATGGGGTAAGGACTGTTCTGAATAAAACGATTGATTTGATCCATCTCACGTTTGTGATTAATAAAGCCTTTTTTCAAAGAAGCTAAAATGCCACGACCCTCTTTTTTGGCATTACTATAATCTTGGTCACGTATTTTTCCGGTAACTTTTCCAACGCGTATTCCCATCGACCATAATTGTAAATTGATCAAGCGAATAGTGTCTTTTTCCATGGCAATATCTGCCAATAAGTATCCATTTGAGGAGTTTTTATATTGTTCCCCCTCTTGATGTATGATGGGGTATTTTGAAAAAATGGCCAAGCCCATTTTTTCATTTTTGTCAAAATTTTCTTCCTTTAAAGGGATAAATGCATGATATGGATAGGTTTCTTGCATAAATTCAATGGATCGAAAAGCTTTTCGGTCTTTGTTCGAATAAAATTCTTGAAAAACTTTGATGTCTGCCTCTTCATTTTTCATGAATTTTTTTAAGTCCTTTAATTTATCTTCATTCCCTTCCAAATCATTTGAATACATGCCATACACATTGTAATTTAACACCTTAAAACTTTTTTTCAAGCTTTCTTGCGGGTCATGAAGCGTAAAAGTACGCTTGATAAACCCATAGCCTAATAACAAAACAGTTAAAGGTAAAAGGGCACGTTTAGCACGACGCGTCAACCAATAAATCAATGAAATAAAACAAAGAATTTGTGCATAAGGGAGCGACATCATGATAAATCCCGCAACCCAATGGTCAAAAATAAGTGTATACGACAACGTATACGTGATCAATGTATAGATACATAGCGGAAGTGTGCCTAACCAGATGATGGAAGAAATAATTTTTCCGGTAAGCGACTCATTTTTTTTCCTGCTTTTTGACATACTCAAAGATAAGAAGAACCATTTAAAGTCTCAACGCTAAAAACTTATTAAATTTTATATAATTGATTTGAAATTTTCAAAAATTTTCTTAATTTCGCCTTCCCAATTCGGGAATGATTTAGTAAACAAAGGGCTAAAACCCCATTTAAAGCATAAGATTATGGCAAAGGTTTGTCAATTGACTGGAAAAAAGACACAAGTAGGAAACAATGTTTCTCACGCGAATAACAAAACAAAGCGTAAGTTTTATCCAAACTTACAGACTAAGAAATTTTTCTTAGAGTCTGAAGGTGTTTGGGTTCGTATGAAGGTTTCAGCGAAAGCAATTCGTACCATCAACAAGAACGGATTTGAAAAAACGTTGATCAAAGCTGCTAGAAAAGGCACGTTGACTGTTTAGTTTTTGAAAAAAAATAAAGATATTAGCCTCTCCGTTTTCGGAGAGGCTTTTTTTGTTTCCTTATGTTAAGTCAAGAAGAATTACATCGCTACGCAAAACAATTGAAATTGCCCGAATGGAATGTGCGAGAGCAAACCATTTTAGCACAATCTACCCTATTAGTGGTAGGTGCGGGTGGACTAGCAAGTGGCGCCTTGCCTTATCTAGCGGCGGTTGGTATTGGAAAAATGATCTTAATTGATTCGGATCGTATTGATGTGTCAAATTTGGGTCGACAAGTACTGTATGCAACTCAAGAAGTGGGGGCTTCAAAAGTGAGAACTGCACAACAAAAATTAACCTCACTCAATCCGAATTGTCAAATTGAGATTGTTGAAGATTCGCTCAATGCTTCGAATGCAGATGAATTTATTGCTGCGGTTGATTTGGTCATTGATTGCACCGATAATTTTACCACCCGCTACCTTATCAATGATACATGTGTTCGATATGATAAACCATTTGTTTACGCGGCGATCCATTCGTGGGAGGGCCTCATTAGCGTTTGCAATGGAACTGTTTTTGGTGAAGAGAGAAAGGGACCAACTTATCGTTGTTTTTTTCCTGAAGAGCCCGGATTAGATGAAATTCCGACTTGCGACGAAGCAGGTGTTTTAGGTTTTCTGCCGGGCATGATGGGTATTATGCAAGCCAAAGAAGCCATTTATTACTTGGTAGGTTGGGCTTCTCCAGCAAATGGCGCATTGGGACGATTTGATGTGAATGAGATGTCGATGCGTTTTTTTAAAATGAATCGAAGAGCCAATGCCAATACTATTCCTATCAATAAAGAAGATACATCATGGGAAATTGTTCACGATCTTGATCCGGAGGAGGCATTTGAAAAATATGCAGCCGGAGAAATTGATTACTTGTTAGATGTTCGGGAGCCTGAAGAATGGGAATTGGCATCTTTGAAAAATAGTATTCAAATTTCCATGGGACAAGTATTACAACAAGCTAAAAATTTACCAAAAGATAAAATAGGGCTTGTGCTTTGTCACCACGGCATGCGATCCGCTTTTGTGATTAAACAATTACAAAAAATAGGATTTAAACAGTTGTTTAATTTGAAAGGAGGGATTGATGCTTGGTCGATTCATGTGGACGAAAACATTCCCCGATATTTCTAAACAATATCCCCGTACAAATCAAATTCCTCTGCTTTGTTGATTTTTACATGTACAAAATCGCCTAAACGAGCATACTGATCTGCAGAAATCAGTACTTCATTATCAACCTCAGGTGAATCGAACTCCGTTCTGCCAATGAAATAACCACTTTCTTTGCGGTCTACCATGACTTTAAACGTTTGTCCAACTTTGGCTTGATTAATTTCTTCTGAGATGCCTTGTTGCAAGGCCATAATTTCATCCGAACGAATTTGTTTAATTTCTTCCGGAACATCGTCCTCCACTAAATAGGCGTGAGTATTTTCTTCGTGACTATAGTTGAAAATACCTAATCGCTCAAATTTCATTCGTTCAACAAATGAATAAGTTTCTTCAAAATCTTCTTCGGTTTCACCCGGATAACCTGAAATTAAGGTAGTTCTCAAGGCAATGCCTGGTACTTTTTCTCGGATGGTTTGGATTAAATCTTCTGTTTTTTCACGGGTAATTCCGCGTCTCATGCGCTTTAAAACGGCATCTGAACCACTCTGTAAGGGCATGTCAAGGTATTTGCAGATGTTGTCTCGTTCAGCCATTACCTCTAAAATGTCTAACGGAAATCCTGCTGGATAAGCATATTGCAGACGAATCCAATCTAATCCTTCAACATCCGATAATCGTTGTAATAATTCCTTTAATTTTCGAGCATTTGGTTTACCTTGCTCTTTTAGATCAATCCCATAATAGGTTAAATCTTGTGCAATCAGGATTAACTCCTTTGTTCCTTTTTTGACTAATGATTTTGTTTCAGTGATCAATTCATCGATGGGTCTAGAAATGTGTCCTCCGCGCATCAATGGAATGGCACAAAAACTACATGGTCGATCGCACCCTTCTGCGATTTTCAAATAGGCATAGTGTGCAGGAGTGGTTAGCAAGCGTTCACCCACTAGCTCCTTTTTATAATCTGCTTTAAGTGCTTTTAATAATCTTGGTAATTCGTTGGTACCAAAAAAAGAATCAACCGCAGGAATTTCCTTTTCTAAATCGTCTTTATAGCGATGCGAAAGGCAACCCGTCACATATAACTTATCAATTTTACCTGCCTCCTTGGCGTCGGCATAGCGTAAAATGGTATCAATTGACTCTTGTTTGGCATTGTCAATGAAACCGCAGGTATTAATGACGATAATATTGGCCTTATCCTTTTTCGCTTCATGCGTAACTTCTAACCCATTCCCTTTAAGTTGGGTATAAAGTACTTCTGAATCTACTAAGTTTTTTGAACAACCTAGTGTGATGATGTTGATGGAAGATTTTGGCGCAACTTTGGTTTTCATACGATTCTTTTGAACCTGCAAGTTACGAAAATCCTATGATTGATAGGTAAACTTTCTTTTTACGTATATAAATCCCAACAAAAATTATTAGTATTGTAAAAAAATAAACTATGAAAAAATATCTATTACTTACTTGTTTGCTTTCGCTTGGACTTGGCGCAAAAGCACAAAACACTTTAACAAAAAAGGAACAAAAAGAAGGTTATCAATTATTGTTCGACGGTAAAACATTTAATAATTGGCATACGTATGGTAAGCCAGGAACCGTAGGTACTTCATGGACCATAGAAGACGGGGTTATCGGTTTTGATGCTTCTAAAAAAGATGGAGGCGATTTAATTACCAACGAAGATTTTGAAAATTATGATTTTTCGGTTGATTGGAAAATTTCAAAAAATGGAAATAGTGGAATTATCTTCAATGTAACAGAAGACAAAGCGAAATATTATGCAACGTATGTTACTGGACCAGAAATGCAGGTGTTGGATGATAATGGACATGCAGATGGTAAAATCATCAAACATCGTTCTGGAGATTTATATGATTTGATTAAATCGACTGTTGAGACGGTAAAGCCTGTGGGAGAATGGAACACAGCTCGTATCGTAAACAATCGCGGTTTGTTGCAATTATATTTAAATGGCACAAAAGTGGTTGAAACACGTACCGATGATGAGAATTGGAAAAACTTAATTGCCGGTTCGAAGTTTAAGGACATGAAAGCCTTTGGTGTGAACATGAAGGGTAAAATTGCCCTTCAAGATCATGGCAACCAAGTGTGGTTTAGAAACATAAAAATTAAAAAATTGTAAACACACGCTCAGCTTTGCTGAGTGTTTGAAATAAAAAGGCCTGCAATGCAGGCCTTTTTTGTTAGAAATTTTTTCCTTTTATTTTAGTTTTCAACCGTAAAAGGTTCATATCTGCCGTAATGAACAAAGTCTTTCCATCTTCTCCACCAAAGGCCACATTTGAATTGGCAATACCTGTTTCAATCCGACCAATTAATTTACCTTTCGCATTAATAATGATTACACCACCTGGACCAGTTGCCCAAATGTTTCCTTCTGCGTCTACCTTCATGCCATCACCAGCTCCTCTTAAACCTTGTTTTTGTAAAGGTGTCCCATCAAAGAAAATTCTTGGCGTACCTAGGTTGCCATTTTTATCAATTGGATAAGCATTCCAAATAATAGCTCTTGGGTCTGATTGGGCAACAATTAATTCTGTTTCATCTAAATTGAACGCCAATCCATTAGGTCTGCTCATGTCCTTTGCTTGAACAGAAACATTTCCTTTGGTGTCAATTCGGTAAATACCTTGGTATTCAATTTCCTTGGCAGGTTCTGGTTTTCCTCTTCCAGGTAATCCATACGGAGGATCCGTAAAGAAATAGTCGCCTGTTTTCTTTTGAACCACATCATTGGGGCTATTTAATTTTTTACCATCCTCAACAATATGGGCCAGGGTTTTCTTTTTTTCAGGAGCATTTAAAGGCATTTCTGCTATTCTCCGGTCGCCATGTTCACAGCTGACAAGATTTCCTTTTTTGTTGATAATTAAACCATTGGCTCCCGGTTCTTCTGAATAATATTCTTTTCCGGTATAACCTGAGGGTTTTAAAAATGTACTTAACCCATCTTTTTCAGTCCATTTATGAATGATGTTTTCGGGAACATCAGAAAACAACAGGTAGTTACCTTTTTTTACCCAAACCGGACCTTCTGACCAAGTAAATCCTTCCGCAACGACTTCAATTTTTGAATCTACATCCAATAAATGATCCAGTTCTGGATCAATTCGATGAATTTTGCCAACTGTTGCATAATTCCCTTGTCCGAATGCCATTGTACTCATCGCCATAGCTCCAATAAATGTGAGAACTTTTTTCATCTTATAAATTGTGTTTTTTCAATTCTCCTACGGCAAAAGCTGCTGCACGTGCAGTTAAGGCCATATAGGTCAAGGAAGGATTCACGCAGGAAGTTGAAGCCATACTTGCTCCATCAGTAATGAATACATTTTTACATGCATGTACTTGGTTATTACCATTTAGTACAGATGTTTTTGGATCTCTACCCATGCGAGCAGTTCCCATTTCATGGATGGCCATTCCTGGGTAGCAACCATTGTCGTATGCGCGTACATTTTTCAATCCGGCTGCCTCAAGCATTTCTTTGGCATCGTTGATCATGTCGACACGCATTTTTTTCTCATTTTCTTTGAACTCTGCATCAAATACAACAATTGGTAAGCCCCATTTGTCTTTTGCGTTTTTGTCCAAATACATTTTGTTTTCGTGGTAGGGTAGACACTCCCCAAAACCACCAAGATTCATGGTCCATGGACCCGGCTTGGTCATCGATTCCTTGTAATCAGCCCCAAAGCTTAAGTCGTTTACGCCTCTGTTCCAGCTCTGTCGCGACCCACTTCCTTGGTATCCAAATCCACGGATGTAATCACGCTTATCGTTTCCAATGTTTCTATAACGAGGTACATAGATACCATTAGCTCTTCTACCAATATAATATTTATCTTCATCACCTTCCCAAACACCTGAAGCGCCTATTCGGAAGTGGTGGTCCATTAAATTGTGACCCAATTCGCCGGAATCATTTCCGAATCCATTTTGGAATCGTGAGGAAGTAGAATTTAACAAAAGAGCTGTTGTCGACACAGTTGAACCACAAACAAAGATTACTTTTGCATAATATTCACGCACTTCATGGGTAACGGTATCAATGACACGTACACCTTTTGCTTTTTGCTTTTGATTGTCGAAAATAATTTCAGAAACCAATGAATTTGGTCGCAAGGTCATCAATCCTGTTTTTGCAGCTGGTGGCAAGGTACAAGATTGAGAACTAAAATAAGCACCATAAGGACACCCTAAACTACATTTGTTGCGGTATTGACATTGTGAACGTCCAATTTCTAACTGTGCTTTCTTGGCTTCTGATAAATTAGCCACTCGACCAATTGTCAAATTTCTTCCCGGGAAATTTTTTTCAATACGCTTACGCACTTCTTTTTCTACACAATACATGTCCATCGGTTTCAAAAAATCCGAATCTGGTAATTGTGGTAATCCCAAAGCCTCGCCTGAAATTCCAACATGTTTTTCTACATAAGAATACCATGGCGCAATGTCTTTGTAACGAATTGGCCAGTCGACACCAATTCCGTCCTTTAAATTTGCTTCAAAATCAATGTCCGATAAGCGGTATGACTGTCGACCCCACATGATGGATTTTCCTCCTACGATGTTTGGACGAAACCAGTCGAATCGTTTGTCTTCTTTGTACATCGCATCCGAATCATTGAACCAATAATCCTGTGATCTTTCATTATACGGATAATCTCTTGCTAATTTAGGGTGGGTCGTTTTTTGTTCAACCGTTAGCAATCCATTGTATTTAAAATCCCAAGGATCTTTGTAGGTTGGTTCGTAACCGGTGATGTGATCTAATTGTTTACCACGATCTAGTACGAGTGTTCGTAATCCTTTTTGGGTTAATTCTTTGGCAGCAAAACCACCAGAAACCCCTGATCCCACCACAATGGCATCGTATGTATTATTCTTTATTGCGTCTATTGCTAAGTTCATTGCTGTGTAGTTTAGAGTGCCCACGTTTTTTGATTTGGAGAAATTGGCATGCAGCCATCGAATTTGCCAGGTATTGGTAAATATTCTAAGGCTTCTGTTGCACCAATTTTAGAAGTAAAATAACCTGCCGTGGTTAATTCTTTGATCATAAAAAAGAACGGATTGGGTACTTTTTTACCTCGATTGACCTTTCTTTCTTGATCAGCTTCTAGCATACACTTCGTTAAGGCTTCTTTTTTTTGTGTAGCATCTGCCTGTACAAATTCTTTACTTGTTGCAGCTTTGCAATCGGCATTTAATTTAGCTAAACCCTCATAAAAATGTTCTTGTTCTTCTTTGGTATAACAATCTCTAACCACGCGAACAATAAATTCTTCTACTTTGGCTGCTTTAGCACCACCGGTGCTGGTCGTTGGGATAATCACATCCGCTACTTCTCTAATTAAGGCAATTTGTGATTCATCCGCCATAATGGATACACCTTGGTAGGTTTTTTCTCCACGGATTCCGGCAAGCGCAGGGGCAGAAATAAAACCTCCCATCAATAAGGCAATTCGCTGTACAGCGTCTCTTCTATTTACGTTGTTCATAGTTTATAATTTCAGGTTAAACAAATATATAAATTTTTTGATTTTTTTTTGTGTGGGCTTGAATTTTGTTTCAACTGTTTTAACTTCAAGGTATCAAAAGTAAACACGTGGGAAGCAAAGAGGTATTTCAGATTTTAACTCAAACACTTTCAGGAATTTATGGATCGCAAGAGGCGGAAGCGATTGCTTTTCGCATCTTGGACTTAGCATTTAATTTGGGAAAACTTGATTTTCTATTGAACAAAGAAGTTAATCTTCCCGCAGATTGGCAGCAATATCTTAATCAATTGGCTGCAGGAAGGCCATTTCAATATGTAATTGGCAAGGAGTTTTTCAGGGATTTGCGCATTGGGTTAAATGATGCAACGCTTATTCCCCGACCTGAAACAGAAGAATTAGTACAATATGTGTTAAATGATTTGAAAAAAGTTACAAAACCCGTCCGGGTTTTGGATATAGGAACCGGAAGTGGTTGCATTCCCTTGTCCCTTAAAAACGAATTTCCGGCATTAGAACTCGTTGGGTGGGATATTTCAGAAAAGGCACTACAACAAGCAAACGAAAATGCGCAGCATTTACAATTGTTGGTTACCTTTCAACTTCAAGATATCTTCCAATGGCAAGAAAATTCTGAAATGTGGGATATGATCATTTCCAACCCGCCTTATGTGCTAGAGGCAGAAAAGAGTGAAATGTTACCTCATGTAGTAGATCATGAGCCCCATTTGGCCTTATTTGTTCCTAATGAGGATCCTTTAAAATATTATATCACCATCGCTGATATGGCAATAAGTCGATTGAATACTGGTGGAAAACTCTATTTTGAAATCAACCAAGCCTACGGAAATGAAGTGAAAGAGATGCTGATTTCCAAAGGATTTAAAGA
>JBEGQV010000235.1:0-9908 GCA_041180785.1 Bacteroidota bacterium
ACCACTGGGAAGATAATTTTGGTTACTAAGTTATAGTACGTTACTAGATCAAATCCAAGTCCATACCCATAGAGTAATTTGCCACCCAGTTGACTATTGAAATAGTTTTCTTGTCCTATGTTCACATATCCGAAATCTAGATAGGCAGTTGGGTAAACACCAATAGGTATTTGATTTACTTGTTTGTAGGGAATATGTGGTATTTTGTAAATTTTATTGATTAATTGGAATTTAAAGGTATTCCGGTTGATGTAGAAATTGTTTCCGTCGATTACATTGATTTCATAACCTCGTACTACATTTGAGCCATAGCCAAGTCCTTGCATGAGAAAATATGGAATGTCTTTCCCTGCTTGTGTAAACTTAAGTTTGTGGGTCGTGCTAAAATAAAAATTACTTCCTAAGGGTATATATTTTTCATATCCGATGGCAAAATCATAATAATTGAACTTAAGGTTGCCAGTTAATCCGGTATAATTAACCAGTGCGTCTAAGCGTTTACCTCGTAGAGGATAAGCAGCAAAATCGCGATTATCATAGGTGATTCGGTAGGATAATTGCAGAAATTCACTACGAGAAGTTCTATTCGGTAGGTAATGCGGATTTAATTTAAAGATTGTATCTGCAATGGAAACATTATAATACCTAGCCTCTAAGGTTTGGAAGTCGTAAAATCGAACTCTTTTTCGAAACCCGAGAACAGCATTGAATCGTTCTCTAACAAAACTATTGGAGGAGAAATATTGCAAGCTGTCATTTCTTGAGACATATGCTAGGTTTTTGCTATTTTGATAGGTAATACTTGTGTAGAACCCAAATCGTTTTTTAGGATCAATGTATGGGTTTGAATACGCGATATCAAATCGTTGTGTAAATCCGGTTTCCAAATTAATCCCTAGTTTTTCATTTCGACCTGTTAAATTGTTTTGAATAGCATTGATTCCATAAATAATTCTTTTGGGGTCAGCGCCTCGATTTATCCAGTCGCTAAGGTTTCTATCTGCGATGGAGAATATGGGGAAGATAAGCGTATATAGTTGTTCTAGAAATTCATATTGAATAACAAGGCCCCCTGATTTTTGGAAATGAAAATCAAATTTTGTCCAAATGAACAAATTGGTATTCATTAATTTTCTTCGATTGATTTCCAATCGTTGTTCAATTTGATGAACCTCGAGACTATCGCCTTCTCGAAAATCTAATTCTCTAAGGAGGATGGTTTCTTTGGTTCGGTCGTTTCCTTTGAATTGGATTGATTCAATTTTTACATATTGTGCAAGCAAGTGAGTACTTAAAAAAGTACATACAAGAATACTTATTAAACAGATGAACCTACTTATCCTCATTAAAATGAAGTTAAGAAATTTTTTCTAGGGAAGTATTAATTA
Organism: Bacteroidota bacterium; assembly: GCA_041180785.1. GTDB lineage: Bacteria > Bacteroidota > Bacteroidia > Cytophagales > Spirosomataceae > Sandaracinomonas. The sequence goes on from JBEGQV010000235.1 coordinate 1,389, forward strand.
ATAATAAATAATCTTGTTTCTTGCTTTAAACCAATCACCAAAGTAACGTTCATAAATGCGTTCGATTTCAGCTCTTCTGATTTTTAAGGTAGGCGTCATGCAATTGTTTTCAACGGTCCAAGGCTCTCGAATCACGACGATTTTTTTGATCATTTCATAATGTTTGAAATGTGGTTTGAGCAATTGAAAAATTTCCTCTAATTGCTCTTCAATCAAGTCTTTTTCCAAATCACTAGATTCGGGTTTGAGTACAACTAGGGCCATTGGTTCAGGTAAATTAGCTCCAACTACACACACTTGATCAATTAGGGAATGATTTTGAATGTGCGTTTCAATGGTTGCCGGACTGACATAAAATCCTTTACTTGTTTTAAAGTTTTCTTTAAGTCGACCGGTGATTTTAAGATATCCATTTTCATCCAAAGTTCCTGCATCACCTGTTTTTAGCCATTCGTTGTCAAAAAGTTGCTTGGTGAGTACAGGTTCTTTGTAATAACCTTTTGTAATATAAGCAGAGCGCATCTGAATTTCACCTTCTTGAATTCGAACTTCACAAATTGGCCAAACTTTACCTACTGTACCCAATTGGATTTGATTTTTTGGCATAACGGATGTTAATCCCAAATTTTCAGTCATTCCATAGGCTTCTTGAATGGTTAGTCCTAGTTGTTGGTACCATTGTAATAATTCTGGAGAAATAGGAGCGGCTCCGGTTATGAGTAATTTGGCCTTGGAAAGGCCAAGTTTTTTGATAATTAATTGTACGATAAACTTCCCTAAAATTGGGGTTTTTCTCAATTTTTCAAATCCCTTGTTTCCTCCAAATTTTGATAAAATCCCTTCCTGGAATTTTAACCAAATTCTTGGAACAGCCAGGAAATGTGTAGGAGAGGCACTTTTTAAATTCGCAGCAAAGGTTTGTAAATTCTCTACAAAGTAGATGGTTCCTCCGCAGGCGGTACCAGCAAATTCCACGAAATTGCGTTCTGCTACATGACAAAGAGGTAAATAAGAGATAAATCGGTTGTTGCGATCATCCAAGTAAGCAATTTCTCTGGCAGCTTCTAAGGCAATTAAAATGGATTTGGCTGAAATCATGACCCCTTTAGGAGAACCTGTCGTTCCTGATGTATAGATAATACTGACAACATCATCTTCCTGAAAACGATGCACTTTATTGGTTTTACGCTCTTTTAAAATGATTTGTTCCCAGGTATTTGTCAGTTCATTGGCTTGGTCTGACATGTGGATAACCACTGTGTCATTCGGAATGACCAATTTTATTTGTTCCCAATTATCTAATTTTCCGACAAATAAAATTTTGCAATCTGAATGCTCGTAAACAGATTTAAATTGTTCTGCACTGAGGGTTGGATAAAATGGAACTGAAATACCACCTGCGTATGAAATCGCCAAATCTGCTAATATCCAATGCGCGCAATTTCTTGAGAGTATGCCAACATGTTTTTTATCATCGATAAAATTTCGCTGCAAGTAGGCCCCCATTTTGCTAACCTCTTCTGCCGATTGTTCATAGCTGTAATCTTTAAAAGACGAACCTTTGGGTTGTCTTAAATAGATATTTTTAGGTGTAGTTTGGGCCCAATGTAAAAAATTCTCTACATGACCTTTATAGGTTTCAATTGCCAAATTTTACAGATTTAGGAAGGAAAAATAAAAATAATTTCTTTTAAATCATACAATTTATACCCATTTTGTTTTTCTACTAATAGAAGTCCTTGCTCATTTACTTGTATGATTTTCCCGTCAATTATCTCCTGACTATCAGGCTCTTGGTATAAATGCCATTCATTTAGTCGTAATAAATGTGCGTGATACGTTGTATCCAATTGATCAAAATTTTCGGTTTGACATATTGCGTACTGATTTTCGATCCCTAGACAAAGTTGTTTGAAAACCGTAGCCTTATCTATTTCTTTTGAACTCGAAGTAAATGCTTTAAGTGATGTGGCGCGTAATTCGCCAAATTCTTCTTGGTTGATATTCAATCCAATGCCAATGATGGCGTAAGTCCATTGTCCGGCATTCCATTGATTCTCAATGAGAATTCCTCCAATTTTTTGTTCTGCTAAATAAATATCATTCGGCCATTTGATGGAAACAGGTAAGTGAATTCCCAACTCGTTTCCCCATCTTTTTAAGCCTTCCACCACACCACATGCGATTGCTTTGCTCAGGTAAAATTGTTGATTTGCGGATAATTTTGGTTGTAGGACAATGGATAAAAGTAGATTATGACCACGATGGGAATCCCATCGATTACCGCGCTGTCCTCTTCCCTTAGTTTGATGATCAGCTATATAACAAAATCCTTCAGGGATATTATTTTCCAAACATTCTTGAAGTGCTAATGAATTGGTAGATTCGCAGCTATCCAAATATTTGGTATTTCTTCCAATAAACTGAGTAGGGGCTTGATACTTGTTCAATTTTTATTTGTAATTTTATAGAATTGAACAAAATTAACGCTTATTTCGTTATAGATTAAATTATTGATATTTTTAACCAATTAATATGCCAAAAAAGACTTCTACATCAACCCCTGTGAATAGCTCAGAGGAATTAGTGCAATGGGTTGTAAAAGGAATGCAAGAAAAGAAAGCACAGCAAATTGCCATTTTAGATTTACGTGGAGTTGCCAATGCTTTTACTGATTTTTTTGTCATCTGTTCAGGTACTTCAGATACCCAAATTGATGCCATCGCTGATTCAGTAGATCATGAAGTTTGGAAGGGGATGAATCTTCATCCGCATGTCGTAGAAGGTAAAGCAAATCGTGAGTGGATTTTGTTAGATTATTATGACATTGTTGTCCATGTATTTCAAAAAGACAAGCGTGAATTTTTCAAATTAGAAGATTTGTGGGGGGATGCAAAATTTACCAATATTCCGGATTAATCTAAATTGAACCTTTAATTACCTAATGGCGTTATAGCCTAAATACACTATTCGAATGGCAAAACAACCAAATCAGCCTAACAACAAGAGAAGACCAAGTTTACCTCCACGTTTGCCTAAAAAAGGACCTGCGGGTTTCCAAAATTGGATGATCATTGCATTGATTATCGTTATTGTAAGTGGCTTATTCTTTTCGAACCAGCCAGCAATTCAACCAATTTCTCAAAAGCAATTTGAGTCAATGCTGATCCAGAAAGAGGTGAGTGCAGTGACTATTGTAAACGATAAATCAGTTGAGGTGACGTTAAAACCTACTTTTGTTCAGAAATATTTTAAGACAAATAACCCTGCTTTATCCGCAAACAACAAGGGTCCTCATTTTCAATTTGAAGTGATTTCGAAAGAAGGATTTGAGCATTTCCTAGAGGAACGTCAAAAAACATTTCCGCGAAATGAGCAAATTATGGCTACTCCGGAGAATAGAACAAGTCCTTTAGAATGGTTCTCTCAATGGGGCTTCTTAATTTTAATGGGATTAAGTTTTTACTTTTTATTCTTCCGCATGGGCGGTGGCGGTGGTGCTGGTGGACAAATATTTAACATTGGACGCAGCAAAGCGACTTTGTTTGAAGGAGAGTCCAAAGTGCGTGTAACCTTTAATGATGTTGCCGGATTAGATGAAGCAAAAGAGGAAATTCAGGAGATTGTAGAGTTCTTAAAATTCCCTAAAAAATTCACAGATTTAGGAGGTAAAATTCCGAAAGGAGCCTTGCTAGTAGGCCCTCCTGGTACGGGTAAAACCTTATTAGCTAAAGCCGTAGCAGGCGAAGCAGGAGTGCCATTTTTCTCTCTTTCAGGTTCGGATTTCGTAGAAATGTTTGTGGGTGTTGGAGCTGCGCGTGTTCGAGATTTGTTTAAACAAGCTAAAGAAAAAGCACCTTGTATCATTTTTATTGATGAAATTGATGCTGTTGGTCGTTCGAGAGGTCGCGGGTCAATGCCAGGAGGAAATGATGAACGCGAAAATACGTTGAACTCTCTATTAGTGGAGATGGACGGTTTCGCAACCGATTCTGGAATTATCATCATGGCGGCAACCAACCGTCCAGATATCTTGGATCCAGCCTTGTTACGTCCGGGCCGATTCGATCGTCAAATATCCATCGATAAACCAGATATTATTGGTCGTGAAGCTATTTTCAAAGTGCATTTAAAGCCTTTGAAGTTAGGAAAAGATATCGATCCTAAAGAGTTGGCTGCGCAAACACCTGGATTTGCAGGGGCAGAGATAGCTAATGTTTGTAACGAGGCGGCCTTGATTGCAGCTCGAAGAAATAAGCAAGAAATTGATATGAATGATTTCCAAGAAGCGATGGATCGTACCATTGGCGGATTGGAGAAGAAAAACAAATTGATTTCTCCAGAAGAAAAGAAAATTGTTGCATTCCATGAGGCCGGACACGCCATTGCAGGTTGGTTCTTAGAACATGCAAATCCTTTAGTAAAGGTGACAATTGTGCCAAGGGGAATAGCAGCCTTAGGATATGCACAGTATTTACCGAAAGAACAGTTTTTGTATCGCACGGAGCAATTAATGGATGAAATGTGTGTGACGCTTGGTGGTCGTGCGGCAGAAGAAATTGTGTTTGGACAAATTTCAACGGGTGCTCAAAACGATTTAGAACGTATTACAAAATTAGCCTATTCCATGATTACCATTTACGGTATGAATGATAAATTAGGTAACATATCTTATTACGATTCGAAAGGGTCTGAATACCAATTCAACAAGCCTTATTCAGAGGAAACTGCTCGTGAAATTGATGAGGAGGTTCGTAAATTGATTGCGGAAGCATATAAGCGTACCAAGAAATTATTAACCGAGAAAAAAGATGCCTTAACAGCCCTTGCAGAAGCGCTTTTAGAAAAAGAAGTTTTGTTCCAGAATGATTTGGAAAGTTTAGTAGGTCCACGTCCTTTTGAACAATTGACAACTTATCAGGAATTTATCAAAGGTGAAACAGAGAAGAAGAGAAAGGATGCGAAAGAGGAAAGGGAACAAGCAGAAAGCGATAAAGTAGCAGAAGTGAAAGTGAAACCTGCTCGTAAACCAAAACCTAAAAAAGAAGATGCTGCGGAAAATAATGAACCGGATGCACCTCAACAAGTATAATAATTTGTAAATTGGGTGGTTTTTCCACCCTTTTTTTTGATGATTGAGCTTCAAATTTCCAAAAACAAAAAAGTATACTTTGCCTCAGATTTCCACCTTGGCTTTCCTGATGCCGCATCAAGTTTAGATCGGGAAAGGAAACTTGTTAGCTGGTTGGAAAGCATTGAATCAAATGCGTCGCATTTGTTTTTAATGGGTGATGTTTTTGATTTTTGGTTTGAATATGGAAAAACAGTTCCCGCTGGTTTTACTCGATTTTTAGGAAAACTTGCCCAACTATCTGATGCGGGCATTCAACTTCATATCTTTGTTGGAAATCATGATTTATGGATGTGGGATTATTTTGAAAAAGAACTTAATGCCTTCATCTATCGAGAACCAACACATTTAAAACTTAGGTTTGCAGCGTCGGAAAAGAATTTATGGGTTGGGCATGGAGATGGTTTGGGTCCGGGTGATAATGGTTATAAATTTTTAAAAAAGGTTTTTACTAATCCTTTGGCTCAATTTTTATTTAAATGGTTGCATCCAACTTTCGGGATGAGAATTGCTCATTTTTGGTCAGAAACACGAAAAAAGAAGGCTTTATCAAAAGGTGAAGATCCCTTTGATGAACCATCGGAATTTATCCTAAATTATATCAAATCAATTCAACCATTACACGAAAAACAAGGTTTAGAAATTTCTACCTATGTATTTGGACACCGACATTTACCAATTGCTTTTCCTGTTTCAGAAAATGTCATGTATTATAATTTAGGAGAATGGTTTACTTCCCAGTACAAAAACGCATATTATCTTTCTGTAGATGAAAAATCTATTCAATTTGAACCCCTTAAAGCTTAGCATTTTAAGCTTATTTTTCGGCATTTCCTTACACCTTGTTGCTCAAGAAAAAACGGAACAGTGGAGGCCTCAAATACACTTTTCTCCCCAAAAAAATTGGACGAACGATCCGAACGGACTCCTTTATTTTAAAGGTTACTATCATCTGTTTTTTCAGCATAATCCGAAGGGAAATGAGTGGGGAAATATGAGTTGGGGACATGCCAGAACAAAGGATTTAATGCATTGGGAGGAATTACCTGTTGCCATTCCCAATGGAAAAGAATATATTTTTTCCGGATGCGTGGTGTGGGACAAGCAACATGTTTCAGGCCTCGGCGACCCTTCTAAAGATTTATTAATTGCAATTTACACGGCTGATTACCCATATACGCGAGAAGAACAACACTTAGCTTATTCAAATGACGATGGGTTAACCTGGACGAAATACACAGGCAATCCGATCTTAAATATCAATTATAAAGATTTTCGCGATCCAAATATCATTTGGCATGAAGAAAGTAACCAATTTGTAATGGTTGTTGCAAAACCTTTTGAGTTTAAAATTTCCTTTTATGGAAGTAAAGATTTATTGCATTGGAATTTTTTAAGTGATTTTGGAAACGAAGGAGATGTAGATATGATTTGGGAATGTCCATCCCTACAACATCTACCTATCGATGGAAGTAAAGAAATGAAATGGGTCTTGTTTGTAAGTTCACAAGGACCTTACAAAGATTTTGTAGGTATGCAGTATTTTGTTGGTGATTTTAATGGTAAAAAATTCACGAATGACAATCCCGTGGAAACCAAGCTGTATGTAGATCATGGGAAGGATTTTTATGCGGCCGTGCCTTTTTATAATGCACCACAAGGACAAAATTTATGGTTAGGATGGATGCTTTCTTGGAAATATGCGAAAGAACAACCTACTATTCCATGGAAGGGTCAAATGTCCGCTGTCCGTAAATTAGATTTAGTTGAAACAGGCGAAGGGTTACGACTTCATCAGAAATTTGTGCCGGAATTAGATCGTAAATCGCCTAGTTTTGTCGCAGAAAATATTTCCATTCAGAAAGATAAATCGAAACAACTGAATGGATTGAAATTTTTAAAGGATAAGACGTATGCTATCGATTTAATGGTGTCGGCCACTCGAGCAAATTTTTGGGGAATTGTCATCAAAGGAAGAAGTAATAAGGAAGATGTACGAATTGGATTTGATGAAAAGGCAATGAAGTGGCAAATAGATCGTGATCGTTCAGGAAATATTTTGACAAAGGATTTCAAAGGAATCCAGGAAGCCAAAGCGATTATTGGTCATGCTAAGAATTTTAAACTACTTATCGATCGTTCAACGATCGAATTGTTGGCACAAGATGGAACCGTAGCCATTTCCTCCTTGCGCTTTCCTAAAGAAGATCTTGAAGATGTTTTTATCGTTTCTGAAGGTGGCGCAACCGTAATTCGACAACTTAAAATTTGGGAGTTGAAATGAGTGAAATTAATAAAAAATTGTCCTTAGAGGAATTGAATCGATTAAGTGTTTCTGCATTCAAGGCTTCAGAGAAAAATCAAATCATTCTCGTGTTGGATGATATTCGTAGTATGAACAATGTTGGTTCAGCATTTCGTACAGCAGATGCATTTGCTTGTCAAGAAATTTGTTTGGTAGGTATTACTGCACAACCTCCTCATCGAGAAATCAGCAAAACCGCTTTAGGTGCAGACGAATCGGTTACTTGGCGTTATTTTGAAAAGATTTCTGATTGTGTTACCCACTTAAAGAATAAGGGTTTCAATATTTATAGTATTGAACAAGTTGAACACCCCATTTATTTGCAAGATTTTAAGGTAGAAGCATCTGGAAAATATGCATTTGTTTTTGGTAATGAAGTCTTTGGTGTAAATGAAGAATTCATTGCGGATTCAGATGCATGCATTGAAATACCGCAATTTGGCACGAAGCATTCGTTAAATGTGTCTGTTACAATGGGAATTGTGGTCTGGGATGTAATCTCAAAAATGAAAAATTAAGTCCATCCAATTTTAAAACCACTTATCATATTATCGTCCAAGAGGTTTAAACAATGAGTATATTCGTTGATTAAACTATGCATAAATGATTTTAAGTATACAGCAGGTCGAGAAACGATATGCCGATCACTTAGCCCTTCATGACATCAATCTAGAAATTCCAAGAGGTAAAATCTTTGGTTTGTTAGGGCCCAATGGCGCAGGAAAAACTTCTCTTATTCGAATCATCAATCAAATTACCGCACCCGACTCAGGACATGTGTTTTTTAATGGAGAACCTTTAAATGCTTCTCATATTGAACGTATTGGTTATTTGCCAGAAGAGAGAGGTTTGTATAAAAAGATGAAGGTTGGCGATCAATTATTGTACCTTGCACAACTGAAAGGAATGAGTAAGCAACGTGCAACGGAGCAATTGAAACATTGGTTCATTAAATTCGATATCAAGGAATGGTGGAATAAGCCTGTTGAAGATTTGTCGAAGGGTATGCAACAAAAGACGCAATTCATTAGCACCATCGTTCATGAACCTGAATTATTGATATTAGATGAACCATTTTCAGGGT
>JBEGQV010000236.1:0-5730 GCA_041180785.1 Bacteroidota bacterium
AAGTTCTACAGTTCTACGATTCTTCAGTTCTTTAGAGTTCTTATTTTATATGAAAAGAATATTAATAACAGGTGGTGCGGGATTTTTGGGATCTCATTTATGTGACCGATTTATCAAAGAAGGATTTCATGTGATCGCTATGGATAATTTAATAACAGGTGATTTGAAAAACATTGAACATCTGTTTAAATTACCCAATTTCGAATTTTATCACCACGATGTTTCCAAATTTATCCATGTTCCTGGAGAACTGGATTACATATTACATTTTGCATCGCCGGCTTCACCGATCGATTATTTGAAAATTCCAATTCAGACCTTAAAAGTGGGTTCTTTGGGCATTCATAATTGTTTGGGTTTGGCGCGCGTCAAAAACGCGCGCGTGCTGATTGCATCAACCTCAGAAGTATATGGTGACCCCTTGGTTCATCCACAAACGGAAGAATACTGGGGAAATGTAAATCCAGTGGGTCCACGTGGCGTGTATGATGAAGCAAAGCGTTTCCAAGAAGCCATGACGATGGCCTATCACACGTTTCATGGGGTTGAAACTCGAATTGTACGAATATTTAATACATATGGACCACGCATGCGATTGAACGATGGTCGCGTGTTGCCTGCATTTATTGGTCAGGCTTTGCGTGGAGAGGATTTAACCATGTTTGGCGATGGTTCACAAACACGTGCTTTCTGTTATGTTGATGATTTAGTGGAAGGCATTTATCGCTTATTGTTAAGCGATTATGTTCAACCGGTAAACATTGGTAATCCAGATGAAATCACGATCAAGGAGTTTGGTGAAGAAATTATCAAATTGACAGGTACGAGTCAAAAATTAATTTCACTTCCATTGCCAACGGATGATCCGAAGCAACGCAAACCAGATATTACGAAGGCTAAAGAAATATTAGGCTGGGAGCCAAAGGTAAGTCGAGCAGAAGGATTAAAAATAACCTATGAATATTTCAAATCATTGAGTCCGGAGGATTTGCACCGCATGGCGCATCATAAGAAGTTTTAATTTACAAATAAGAAGTAAGAAAAAAAGCCTCGGATTTAAATCCGAGGCTTTTAAATTTCTATTCAATTATTAAAAGCAGCAGAATTAATTCTGCTGCAAACTAAAAATTTAATTAACAGAGAATATGTAGCTCCCTGATTCCAACTCGATCTCGACATTATTTCCTTTTTCGGCAATCGAAATCACACCATTGCCAATCTTAATCGGTTTTCCTAAACTTCTGATGGCTTTTTGACTCTTTGATGGTAAGAGAAGCTTTGCAGAAGTATTGGCTGGCACAGTGAATTGGTATTGCGTAGAATTCCCTACAATTTTCCATGAACTTTTGATGACTCCGTACATTGTATTGACATGTCCTTTAGCAAATTTTAATTTACCTGTTGGATCAATGCGAGGATTCAAGACAAAATGTTTAAATCCGGGCGATTTTGGATCACGCTGAATTCCCAAAGAATAATTGTACATCCAAGCAGCTACGGCACCAAACGAGTAATGGTTGAAGGAATTCATGCTATTATTGCCTCCAAAACCGTTTTCTATGGTAAATGAATTCAAACGTTCCCAAATGGAAGTTGCACCATTAACCACTGAATACAACCAAGAAGGATACGATTTATTAGTTAAAATGGCATAAGCTAAATCGTCCCGACCGTTTTTTGATAAAGCCTCACTCACAGAGGCAGTACCAATAAATCCTGTCATTAAGGAATTTGATGGGCGTTTTTCTCCCAAATCATCTACATTTGTCCGAGTGATTGTTTCGGCAAAATTGGCAATTACTTTTGCCTTTTTGTCGTCTGAGACTACTCCTAAATTTAATGGAATCGCATAAGAACCTTGCGTATCGATCAATTGTCCTTTATCAGACTTCTCAGGTTCAGCGAATGGTCGAGCAGATGGCGGGCCCATACGAGCTGTTTTTACGCCTGATTTTATCGTTTTTCCTGCCTCTGAAAGATAGACTGCATTAAATAGTTTTTTCTTTTTTTCATAGGTCATTTCATACTCTAAGGCATCTGAATTGATTCCTAAAACACGGGCAGCTTTCGACATAATTTCTAAATTGTAGGCTTGGTAGGCAACCCAGAATAACGTATTATCGTTTTTATTTCCCTCTGGACTCAACCAATCGCCCAATGGTCCTTCATTTAAAATGCCTTCTGCATTTACTTTGGATTCTAAAAAGGCAATGTATTTTTTCATAGCAGGATAATGTTCCTTCAATAGTGCCATATCGCCATATTGTTGAAATGTTTCCCAGGCCACAATGATTCCAGCTGAACCCCAAAGTGTTCCTCCAAATCCTCCTCCAACAGGTGCCACGTCTGTGAATCGACCCTCTTTGGATTGAATATCGCGCATGGCCGACAAATGTCGACGCATGAAATTATTCACGGGAGCCAAATAAGTTGCAGTCTTTGAAAATACATTGATATCACCACTCCATCCCATTCGCTCATTACGAGCAGGTGTATCAGTTGGAATCGATAAAAAATTAGAACGGAAAGACCAGGTTATGTTTTCCCATAATTTATTTACTAAGGTATCTGAAGTTTTATATTCAGAGGTAATGGCCGCCACAGATGATAATACTTTGGTCTGAACACTCGCTAATGGCAAAGCTGCATCAATACCAGTGATTTCTAAAAAACGATAACCATGGAAGGTAAATCGCGGTTGAATAACCTCATCTCCTCCTTTCAACACATATACATCTTGAGCCAAAGCTGCACGAATATTTTCAAGCATCACCATACCCTCTAATCCTTTATGTTCAGGTAAATTTGGATACAATACTTCTGAAAAACGAAGCGTAACTACTTGACCGGCCTTACCACCTTTCATTTGAATAGATGGAATGCCAACGGTATTTTGTCCCATGTCGTATACAAAAACACCTTTGCGAGGTTCGGAAATGGAACGAGCCTTAATGGATTTTACGATACTCGCCTTGTCGTCTAATTGTCCGGTTAATTTCAAATCAGCATAATCTAATGAAGATTTTCGACCTCCGAAATCAGTCGATTCTCCTACAAACGCTGTCCCCTTTAGATCGATTGCAACCGCCTGATCCCATGCTGCATCTTTAAAGCTTGCTGTTGACCACGCGGAAATAGCTTTTTCTTTTTGTGCGTCATATACTTCGCCTTGGAAGAAACTTCCTGTACGGATGGGACCATCCGAGAATGTCTTCCAATTAGAAGGATCCGTAGTAATAATTTGTTCAGATCCATCTGTGTATGTAACCACTAATTTGGCTAAGAGCGATTGACGATCGCCGAAATAATTCCAACTTTCTCCAGAGTAGGTTATATTTCCGCTCCACCAACCCTCCCCTAACCAGGCACCAAAGGCATTTTTTCCTGAGCGAACTAAATTTGTAACATCAAAAGTCTGGTACTGATGATTCAAATTATATTGGGTTAAACCTGGATTAAAGTAATCTTTCCCTACTTTTTTACCATTTACATACAATTCATAAATACCACGTGCAGTCGCATAAATACGTGCTTTTTTAATTGCTTTGATTGGTAAGGCAAATTGAGTACGCAACATCGGAGCTGCAAACTGTGAAGGATCTTTTAACACCAATGCTTTGGCATTGGATGCTGCAACCAAGAAGTCATTTCCTTGTATCGTACAATTTTTATCTGCAAACAATTGAGGATTCGCATCTGAGTTAAACAAGTCGTTGGACGGTTTGCGATAATTCATTACTTGCACCTTTGAAAAGGTAGCTTCATTGCCGGGTTCTACTAAAAAGCCAATTTCAGACACCATCGGAAAACTGATGTAGTTATTACCTGCCCCTACAGGATTCAAATTCAACCCACGAGCAGCAAATGGAGAACCACCTGCTGGACTTGGATTAATCTTATGATTTGCATCAATTATATCTACGTAAAAATCAAATAATCCAAAGTTACACACGGCATAAATCGAATGTTTTTGTTGTTGATTGGATTTGTTGATTAAAGAAGTTGCGATATCAAATGATTTAAACACTTTATTTGCGTCATCTTTCAGGTCGTACCCAGCGCGATACACATTGAATTTCGCTTTAGCTGTATCTGATTTTGCGCATCCAGTCACATCCAACTCTAAGACAATATAACTTTGATCTTTTGCATTTTCAACTCCTTGAATGTTCAGGTTTTTATTCATCAAACGAGGGTCATTTGCTCCAAAAACAAAGGCAGCTTTTGATCCTTTTTTGATTTGTACATCATATTTCAACACGTAAACCGATTGATAATGTGCATAAAAAGGAATCTTGTTGGTTCCTATCCATTTACCACCATTCCACGCGGAAAGATTGGCGTCGGCATTCATTAATCCCGTTTCAAACATTGATTTTGCAGTCAATACCTGGTCTTTTTCGTTCCATACAGTCAGTGTCCAGCTATATTTTGTCGTTGGCTTTAAGGCTTGGCCAGCATATTCAATTCCTAATGAAATATCCGATTCAATTTTTTGCGTATCCCAAACGGTTTGATTTTTTTCATCGGAAACTATGAGCTGATAAGCTTTTTGTTTTTGTCCAATTTGATTTGGCAAATTAGCCATTTGCCAAGAAAAGCGAGGCTTTTCAATATCCAATCCGAGCGGATTGGATTGATATTCTGTTAACAAATTTTGCAATTTGCCTTGTCCAAAAACCGAAGTAAAAGCACAAAGAAAAACAAGTAATAAGGTGAGTTTAGAAATTTTCATCGTCTTATTTTAAGATCATTTTTAACCAATTTTCAAAATCATTCAACCAATTATCTGAAGAGGTATTTTTCTTCAAAGTACCGAATCCATGTCCACCTTTCTCATAAATATGCAATTCAGATGGATGTTTTGCTGCAAACCATTTTTGGTAAAGTGCAATTGAATGAGGCACAAATCCCAATTCGTCATCGGAAGCAACGGCTATAAAAGCTGGGGTAGTTTTTTCTGGCATGGCAATACCAATAACTGCAGGACCATACAAATAAATTGGGGCAATAAAATCAGGTTTTAAGTCTTGCGGTGCCGACATCTCTACCGACATCGTTAAAGTCCCTCCAGCCGAAAAGCCCATGAATCCGATTTTATTTGGATGAATGTTTAAATCTGTTGCATGTGCTTTTACATATTTCAAGGCTTCAATACCATCCCTAGTTGCCATTTCAACCACAGGCGCATTGATTTCATCTAACTTTTTGAAATCGCGCATCAATGGCATTAATTCAGCAAATGGATTTTCCGTATTCGATTTCACCACACGATATTTGATCACGATGGCCGTAATGCCACGTTCATTCAACCATTTTGCCACATTGTTTCCTTCTGAGTCGATCGATAAAATATGAAATGCCCCACCCGGAGCTACAATAAATGCTGCCCCATTTGCTTTTTCTTTTGGTGCCTTGTAAATAATTATCTCAGGCTCAGCAACATTATACAGCATGCGGTTGCCCGGCATTGCATTTAATTCTTTTTCTTTCCAATCCCATGCTTCAGAGCCTGGAGCTTTTCCAGGATATAATTTTACGACTTGTTGAGCCTGCAATTGAAGGGAAAGCAGAAGTATAAGAGGGAGGATGTGTTTCATTATGGGTTATGGGGTATGGGTTATGAGGTATGGGTTTAGCTTTTACTATTAAGGGTTTGAATATCAAATCCTGCAATTTGTTTATAGGTTAACATAATTTCAGCGAGTTCGTCATGTGGAATTTCGTTTT
>JBEGQV010000237.1:0-9346 GCA_041180785.1 Bacteroidota bacterium
GGTTTTGGATTGGAAAGTTTTCCTGAAATCAAGCCATAATTTTCGGGATCCTCTGGAAGAATAGCTAATTCATATTTGTCCGTTGAATCTTGTTCGATGCTGATAAAAGCGTTTTTATCAAATATAAGTTTACTTTTTTCTTGAGGTAAGATTTTAGCAGGGATGATGAGTTTATTTCTATAGGTGTTAAGAATTACCTGATTAGGTTTTAAATTAGTTTTGTGAACAGAATCTTTTTTGAAATAGATTTTATCAATGTTCCACGATGCAATGGGTTTTTCAAAATCAATTTGAATTGAATCAGTCGGAGAGATGGTACCATTTGGTTTTGGGTAAGTGTTAAAGTTAAAAAGTTGTCGAACAACTTTTTCTTTTTTATTGGGCTCTCTAAATTTTGATTTTACCTTGAACAACTTAGTTCTTCCTAATGAATCGACCGTTTGTAAGTTTAAATACAAGGTGTCGCTTGCAGGTAAGTTGGCTTTAAACAATCGAACGTTTTGTTTGTTTTCTATTTGATAGACGTAGGTTTGATTTGGATTTGATGGAGAGGAAATACGAACGTCTTTCACTCCTCGATTAAATTCATATAAAATCGATTTGGCGGTAGTGGTGGTTTTCTGAATCTTCAGGGAATCGGGATTTTGAATGCTTATTTTAAAATCTTTTTGGGTTATGCTTGTTTGTAAGTCAATAAATTTTTCTGAAATAATATCATAGGCTTCTTTGTTGGTATTGACAAGTAGGTTATTATTGACATCAATAAAACTGCTCATAAAATATTTACCTGCGGCAATATTTTCTAAGTGGTAATTTCCGGAAGTATCTGTTTTGGTGAAATAATAAGGTTTTGTTTTGTCGATGGCCAGCGTATCGCTGTAAGGATACAGTGCTACCAATGCATTGTCCACTTTTTTATCGTTTTCTAAAAATGAGACATGCCCTTTGATCGACAAGGAATCAATGAGTTCTCCCGTACTAAATACCAGTTTTACATTTTTTGCAATGTTATGTTCAGAAATATCGCTAACGGCATTTCTAAAATTAAAGGTATACGTTGTGTTTTTTTGAAGTGCAGAATCCAACACGATACTTAATCCTTTCGGATTTATTTTTGTTTCAAAAAATCCGATGGAAGGAGTTACCAATAATTCTTGATTTACATTTTTGATATCCACATATTCATTGAAAAGTAATTCAATTTTTTTTCCTGAATAATTTTTACTTTTTAATGCGGGTATGGATGATACAATGGTTGGGGCTAAAGTATCTTTTTTTCCACCGGGAGGTGCGGCCACTTGCGCACAGCTTGATACCATCAATTGGTAGAACATCACGATGCTAATAATCAAAAGCGCATGTATTAACCGAAATTTATGCATGTTCAAAGATGTATAAATTGCTGGAATAATTCCCATGAAAAATAAATGCTTTTAAATTCGAAAAAGCACCAGTAATTAAGGAGGAAATTAACTTTTTATTTCCACTTTGGTATTCATTGCTTAACAAACTAATATAAAAACTATCAAACAATAAGCCCCTGGTCTTTGTTAATTTGAATCCATTTTTATTGGCAAGTAGTTCAATGGATTTAGGGGTAAAGTGGTGTATATGTCGTGGTACATCATAAGCCGCCCAATAGGCTTTAAACTTTTCTGCATCATGCGATTTAGGATTCGGCAGAGCGAGCAATAATTTACCGTCTTGTTTGAGATGTGATTTAAAGAACTCAAAATACTGGTCGAGCTCATATACATGTTCTAACACATGCCACAGGCTAATGATTTGAAATGTTTCATCCGCTTTTATTTCTTCCAAATGATTAACGATTTTCGCACCGGTATTTTTTCTTGCTTGTTCTGCTGTTTTGAGATCCAATTCCATTCCAGATACCTTCCACCCTGCTTGCTTACACGCTTGTAAAAAGTGCCCGTTTCCGCATCCAATATCTAGCAGTTCTTTAGATTTTTGATAAGGTTGAATCCAATTGGTTTTTTGTTTTAAGGTAATTGTTCTTACCCAGTGGTATAATGTATTGATGAGCCCTTCACTCGTGTTGGAATGTGAAATATAATTTTCCGATTGGTAATATTTTCCGGCTTCTTCTGCAGAGGGCCTCGGGTTTGTAAAGAGAAAATCACAATTCCTGCATTGCACGATTTTGAAGTATTCTCCAGAAACGGTGTAATCTTTTGCTTCCAAAAAGGATTCAATATGTTGACTTTGACATACTGGGCAATTGCTGATGATTTCCATATTATCTTCCCATGAACAAAAGTAAGATCGAAATGTCAGATGCGGAAACACCTGAGATTCGACTTGCTTGTCCGATGGTTTGGGGTTTTATATTTTTTAACTTAATGCGAGACTCGGTGGATAGCGTTTTAATTTTATCGTAATCAAAATTTGAAGGGATCGATAGGTCTTCCATGGCCTTCATTTTTTCTACCATTTTTCGTTCCTTATCAATATAGCTTTCATATTTCACAACAATTTCTACTTGCTCGATTTCATCCGCTGCATATTTTTTTATAATGGGTGCGATGGTTTCATGTTGCATCAAATGTTCCATTGTTAGATCGGATCTTTTTAAGAAGTTGATGAGTGGAGCACCTTCCCTTATCGTACTTACCCCGATGTTTTCCAACCAAGGATTTGCTTCTGCTGGTTTTAATTTTGTCCCTTGTAACTCTTCAATTAATTGGGCAACATGTTGTTTTTTCTGTTGGAAGGTGTCGTATCTGAATTGATCGGCTAATCCTAATTGATAACCCTTTTCGGTTAATCGCTCATCGGCATTATCTTGTCGCAGGAGCGTTCTAAATTCAGCTCTAGATGTAAACATTCGATAGGGTTCATCCGTTCCTTTATTGATTAAATCATCTATTAATACGCCGATATAGGCTTCGGACCTTGACAGCGTAAAAGGATGTAATTGATGCGTATGTTGATGGGCATTGATACCTGCTATGAGTCCCTGACAAGCGGCTTCTTCATATCCTGTGGTTCCATTGATTTGTCCTGCAAAGAATAATCCTTCAACCAGTTTTGTTTCTAGAGTTGATTGCAATTGTGTTGGCGGAAAATAATCGTATTCGATCGCGTATCCTGGTCGGAACATTTTCGCTTTTTCAAATCCCGGAATTAATTGAATGGCTTCAAATTGAATTTCTTCTGGAAGGGAAGTTGAGAAGCCATTGACATAAATTTCTACGGTGTTCCATCCTTCCGGTTCTACAAATATTTGGTGACTTGTTTTATCTGCGAATCGGTTAATTTTATCTTCTACAGACGGACAATAACGCGGACCCAATCCTTTGATTCGTCCGGCGAACATGGGAGATTTATCAAACCCTTTGC
Organism: Bacteroidota bacterium; assembly: GCA_041180785.1. GTDB lineage: Bacteria > Bacteroidota > Bacteroidia > Cytophagales > Spirosomataceae > Sandaracinomonas. Next base: position 3,361 of record JBEGQV010000237.1, read on the forward strand.
GTAAAACTTCGTGAACTTTTTCGTTGGTATGCGTGATCCAACAAGAGCGTTGCTCTTGTATAGGTTGCTTACTTAAATAAGAAAAACTACTCGGGTTCTCATCTCCCTTTTGTTCTTCCATGGCATCGTAATTCAGGCTTCTGCCATCTACTCTTGGGGGTGTACCGGTCTTCATGCGACCAGCTTCAAAACCTAAAGCAACCAATTGTTCCGTTAATCCCACTGCATTTGGCTCTGCCATTCTTCCCCCGCCAAAACTTTTTTCGCCGATATGGATTAAACCATTTAAGAAAGTACCATTTGTTAGCACGACCGATGGCGCATTGAATTGCATTCCCATCCGCGTAATGACCCCTGTTACTTTGTTTTTTGAAGTGATTAATTGTTGTACTGAATCTTGCCAAAAATCAACATTCAAATTTTCTTCTAATGCCAAACGCCACTCTTCTGCAAAACGCATGCGATCCGATTGGCATCTTGGTGACCACATGGCAGGTCCTTTTGATCGATTCAACATGCGGAATTGAATCATGGTTTTGTCTGAGATCATTCCCGACATCCCTCCCAGCGCATCGATTTCTCGTACGATTTGTCCTTTCGCCACGCCACCCATGGCAGGGTTGCACGACATCTGTGCAATCGTCTGCAGGTTCATCGTAATCAATAAAACCTTCGAGCCCATTTTTGCCGCAGCATTTGCTGCTTCGCATCCTGCGTGTCCCGCTCCTACTACTATGACGTCGTAATGATATTGCATATGCTTGAATGTTTCACGTGAAACATTTTAAACTAAATTCAAATGTGTAAGGTAATAATCTTCCTTGGAGCGCATAAGTTGCTGCTCTTCGATTTTTTTATCTTTGTAACCAAGTAAGTGCAGTAATCCATGCACCATCACTCGATATAATTCTGTTTTTTCAGATTGTAAAGAGGAACCATTTTCCTTTACGCGATCAAACGAAATGTAAATATCTCCTTCTACGATTGTCGGATTGTCGGATTGATCAAAGGTGATGATATCAGTTAAGGTATTGTGATTCAAATATTGTTGGTTCATCTCCAGCAAATAACTATCTGAACAGAAAACATAATTTAGTTCACCTATTTTTTTGCCCTCCTCCTTGGCTACATTTTGAAGCCAAGATTTGATTTCGCGCTTTTTGTTAAGCGGCACCCGAATATCTTCTTCGAAAAAATGAATCATAATATTTGCAAACCGCAAATTTACTAAAAAGCATCCTTGAAATGTTCAATTTCGAAATGTTTTGTAAAAAAAGTAATTGCAATGATATCAAATTGTATGTTTCCGCGCCAATTATGTTCATATTGGTAGACATTTGCAGCAGAATGGATGAGGTTTATTTTTTCTTTGGTTACTTGTGTTTCTGGATGTATACCATTTTTGTGTTTGAGTGATTTTACTTCCACAAAAATGATGAAGTCGGACTTTTTTACAATTAAATCCACTTCTGCCTTCCCTCTTCGATAATTTTTATCAAGTAGTTGGTAGTTTTTTTCCAGTAAAAAATTTGCAGCAATCTCCTCTGCTTGCTTACCTTGCACAAGATGTTTAGCCATTGTTGTATCTTTGTTGCTCAAATGTAAAGACAAGTAAAAAAGAAGCCTAACAGCTTCTTGATAAGTATGGAGAAGAATAAAAATGTTCAGTTTGTTGATATTGGCCATGTTGCTTACAAGGAGACTTGGGATTTCCAAGAGGCATTGTTGGCCTTTGTGTCAAACATTAAATTGGACAATCGGGGTCGAACTGCCGACGAGATGACCCCAACCCCCAATTATCTCTTGTTTTGCGAACACCCTCATGTCTATACGCTTGGAAAAAGCGGAAATGAAGGACATTTATTACTTCAACCGGCTTTTCTAGAACAAATTGGGGCCAGTTACTTTAAAATAAATCGTGGTGGCGACATTACCTATCACGGACCAGGACAATTAGTCGGATATCCTATTTTAGATCTTGAAAATTTTACTACGGATATTCATTTGTATTTACGGACACTTGAGGAAGTAATCATACAATCTTGCCAACATTTTGGCCTACATGCTGGCCGTGTGGATAATTTAACAGGAGTTTGGATTGACCCAGACTCTCCCCAAAAAAGAAAAATTTGTGCCATGGGTGTAAAGGCTTCTCGGTGGATCACCATGCATGGATTTGCGCTTAATCTAAATACCGATTTAAGCTATTTTCAGCACATTGTACCCTGTGGTATTCAAGAATATGGAGTTACATCGCTAGCAAAGGAATTAGGCCATTCCGTTGACGAAAAGCTAGTAAAAGATCTTGTTTTGCAAAAAATGCAACAATTGTTTGAAATGGAGATTGTAAATGTTTCACGTGAAACATTAGAAAGAAGTTTGTCATGAAAGTCATCAAAAACACCTTATTTATCGATATCGAGACGGCAAGCGGGAAGTCGGATTTTAGCATGCTCTCTCCTAAAATGCAGGCTTTATGGATGAGGAAAGCAAAAACGTTGCCAAACCCGAATCAATTGTCGATAGAAGATTTGTATTTTGAGCGCGCGGGATTATATGCAGAGTTTGGAAAAATTATCTGTATTGGAATGGGTTTTTTGTATCACGACAAAGAGCACGGATTGTCGTTTAAAGTAAAGACTATCGCAAGTGATGATGAATTTGATTTATTAAAAGAGTTTATTGATTTTGTCAATCGTACGTACAAAAACAAAGAATTAAGCCTTGTGGCGCACAATGGTAAGGAGTTTGACTTTCCATATTTATGTCGACGAATGCTTGTTCATGCGCTTGAAATCCCTAAACAATTGCAATTAGCTGGCAAGAAACCTTGGGAAGTCGTGCATTTGGATACCATGGAATTGTGGAAATTTGGCGACCGAAAAGCCTATACTTCTTTAGAATTATTAACAGAAATTTTGGGAATTGGTGAGGCGAAATCGACTTTATCGGGCGACAAGGTGAATGAAACCTATTATCGAAAAAAAGATTTAACAGCCATTGCAACCTATTGTAAGGAAGATGTTGTTTTAGTGGCTCAACTTTTTCTTCGGTTTAATTTTCAAAAACAAGTTGAGCCACAAAACATTATTAGCATTTAATTATACTATTTTAGCTGGATTTCCAAAAGCTCTTTTAGAATTTGGCAAATTTTCGATTACTACAGATCCTGCCCCAACGCTAGATGATTTACCAATTTTAACACTGCCTACAACGGTTGAATTGATGCCAATAAAGGCATTGTTTTCAAGTTTGGCTTCTTTACCAATTACACATCCGCTGCCAACTTGTACGTATTCGTCTAAGTTTGCGGCTGTTTCAATGATTGTTCCTGCACCAATCACACAGTGATCTGCAATTTTACTTGATGGTAAAATAATGGCGCCATCGCCAATGAAAATGCCATAACCCAATGATTGAACATCAGCGATGCTTGCACGTGGATGGACCACATTGATAGGTTTGGTTTTACAATCCTCCATAATGGTTTCAATCATCTTTTTACGCTCTGTGGGGTTATCTAAGGCAACAAATACATTGCAGTTTTTGCCAATTAGTCCCCAGTATTGTTCATCTTCCGTAGTTCCAAGCACTGGAATTTCTCCTATAAATGTGTCTTTTTTCTTTACATCATCATCTAAAAAGCCATAGATCACAACGTCGTTTTTTTGTAAAACGTCTGCAACTTCTAAGGCAAATGAATTAACTCCAATGATAATAACAGGTAAGGATGTCATATGTTTTGATTTATTTTTTGGGTATAATCGGATAATTTAAAAATTATTTCGGAATCTTTACTTAGAATAAATTCGATGTATTCTTTTTCTTTTTTTAAGGATGTTGGTTCAAATAAAGATAAATTAGTACCATTTATTTCAGTGATGCCGTACATGTGCGACATATCGCCAATATCTTCTAAAATCCACGAATATTGAAAGGTTTTATCGTCTATTGGTGTTTCCTTTATATTCAATAGGAGATCCGCACGATGTTTTCCATCTATCGTAATGGGTGCATTTTTTATTTTAATATCGGCGATGCATTTCTCGTTGGTTGGTAGGTTTTGATATGTTTCTATAGACTCATTTTCTAATGAATTTGTTGCGATTTGGTACAATGAATCTAAGAGCATACAAGCTGTTAATTTCCGAAGATATTGTTTATCTACATCATAAGGCATACCACCTGCTTCAACTAACAACAGTCCATATCCCCTTTCTTGAAAGGTATCGCCAAAAGCTCTTGGTTCATATTCATCATTCCATTTTGCAAGATGATTTCCGATGTATTTTTTTAATCTTTTTGTTAAATGATTAGCTAATTTAGCAGCACGTAAGCGAGAGGGAGTCCATGTACCTTCCTGATCACCTGAAGTAGCCAAAAGGGCAATTTTTGTTTGATAAGGACTTTTTCCTGCTGAATATAATCTGTTTTGGTCGTGTAAATTGAAGGAATATGTTGGATTGATTTGGTCAACCCATGCAGAAAGTAGTTTTGCTTCTGGCGTAATTTGTGATTGTGCATCTCTGTTCATATCGATGTCTAATGCAGTTTCTCGCTGCCATAATTTGGCGCCATCTTTATTTAAATTGATGATACAATGGAATGTTATATTTTGATGTAATTTTTCCCATATTTGGTGGTTTAATGGGCTCTCATAAGATAAAAAAGTATAGATATCAGTAAGTGCCATGGTAGCAGTAGCTTCATCGCCATGCATTTGTGACCAAGCGGCAATTTGGATAGGCCCGACACCCCATTTTATTTCATGAATACTTTCTCCTTGGTATGTTTTTCCGATCTCTTTGATGGTGAAATATGGTGAGTGGTTCCATTTTTCATATAGTAGATTCCATTGCGTTGTTGTAATGCGTTTGTTAGTGACGATGGATTCTTTGAATGTTTCGTAATGATCGTATAGGAAATCAAACATATTAATAGAGCGGTTTAGGAAGTTTTATTGACCAGTTTTGAGTTGCAAACAAACCTTTTTTACCAGAGGTGTAAATAACAATTATTGTACAAATTAAATAAATAAACCATGCATGGAAGGTAAAAAGTTCAATTCCTAGCATCATTCCGGTGAGCGGTGTTTTTGCTAATCCAGCATAAAGTGCTACAAATCCTATGGCAGCTGCTAATTCTATTGGGAGATTTGAAAAGTTGGAAAAAGTAGCACCTGCATGTGCCCCAATTAAAAATAGCGGAGTTGCCTCTCCCCCTTTATATCCTACTCCTAAACTGAGGGCAGTGGTGAATAATTTTTTGATGAAGAAATAGAGGTCATTATTTTTTGTAAATGGCTCAAGTAATTTTTCTGTACCAAGACCCACGCAACTTTTGAATGTTTCTGTTTGCAAGATCAGGTAGACGAAAAGTCCAGAAATAATCCCTTTGAGAATATAATGTTTGGGCAATCGTTCAGCTAGTTTGTAAATATTCGATTCTAAAACTTTATAAGTAAACCCAATTAACCCCAAAAATAGGCCTATAAACAGTATATTGGCCCAAAATTGAATGTTTTGTGTAGGCAAAAAAACAGCAGGGTAAATGATGTGATTTGTGTCATACACGTGTAAACTAATAAAATTTGCAAAAAATGCTGAGGCCAAACAAGGGAGAATGGATTTCCAAGAAATTTCTCCAACCTTAGATACTTCAAGTCCAAATAATAGGCCAGCAAAAGGAGTTCCAAAAACGGATGCAAATCCGGCTGACATTCCCGCTCGTAACCAAATTGATTTTTCCTCTTTTGTAAAATTAAAGCGATTGGATAATTGTTCTGAAAATGAAGCACCAATTTGAACAGCTGTACCTTCTCTTCCAACAGACGCTCCTGCAAGGTGAGAGATCCAGGTAGCTAGTAAAATATAACCTGAAAAAAACGCACTCGTTTTTTTCTCTTTTTGTTGAACAATTTCTACATAATCATTCGTTCCAGTGTGATGTAGGTTTGGGAAATAGGATTTGAAAAATTGAAACAATA
>JBEGQV010000238.1:0-3935 GCA_041180785.1 Bacteroidota bacterium
TTTTCCAACATGTGTTTTCCAAAAATTTGACAACCTAAAAATGTAGCGACGAGTTGTGAATCAAACACCTGGTTCCAATCATTTTCTGAGATTTCCATAAATGGTAAAGCACTGTTTATGCCAGCTCCGTTTACTAAAATATCAATTGAATTCCAGTTACTCTTCGAAAACTCTAAAAGTTTTTCAAGTGAATTTCTATCTGATGCATCTACTTCGGTTGCCAATAACGAAGAGTGAGTTAACTCGCTGATTTTTTCAACGACTTTTTGGGCTTTCTCAAAGCGCAAGTCAGCAACTACTACATTGGCACCTGCTGAAGCTAAACCAAATGAAATGGAAGAACATAAGTGTCCACCGCCACCAATTACAACAGCACTTTTCCCGTTTAACTCAAATAGTTCGCTTGCTTTTGTAAAATTTGTAGAATCCATCTTATTTTCGAAATTTTCTCATCAAAGATTCAGCATTTGCCGCCCAGTTATTTAGAACAAATAGATCAGATGAGGCGATAATGAATGAATACCCTTTTTCTAATGCAACATTGAGATTTTTTTCTGAAAAATCAGAAAGTTGAGTACCGCAAGAAACATTGAATTGCTTACATACTTCTATGACTGTTTTTTCCGCGTTAAGAACAAGTTCATGGGATAAATTTCCAGGTTGACCATAAGACCCAGACAAATCGTATGGCCCAATCATTACCGCGTCGAGTTCAGAACTTTCTAAAATTTCTGTTAAATTCTCAACTGCTTGTTTTGATTCAATTTGAGTCATAAATACTGAACGCTTATTCCATTGGGAAATGTACTCATTAAATTTTGAACCATAACTTTGAGCTCTATTCACGCCAAAGCTTCTTTTACCAATCGGAGGGTATTTGATGTTCTCAACCAATGAACTTGCTTCCAGTCTGGAGTTAACCATAGGAGCAACAATTCCATCTGCTCCAGACTCTAACAATGGTTTTATCCAGTCATTAGAGTGAGAAACTGGTCGGGGTAAACAAGGTACGCCTTGAGATTGACTCGCAGCAATTATTCGTTGGGCTTGCTCCAAACTGATGGTGCTATGTTCCATATCTATTACAGTGAAATCAAATGCATGCTCTGCAAAATTTTCAGTTATGGACGGATGTGCATAGGAAATCCAAGCACCAAAAAGTAATTCTCGACTTTTAAACTTTTCTCGAAGATTATTAAGAGACATCATGCCTATGTAATAAGCCGACTAGGAGTCCTTTTTGATCAACTACTGGTAAATCCCAAAGCTGTTTTTGGTTCATTTTCTTTGCCAACACAATTAATTGATCATCAGCCTGTGCCGTCTCAGGATTACGAGTTCCAAATTCAATTGCATCGTTAACCAATAAAGCAGGTAATGGGCTTTGATTTGCTAGTAATAATCTTCTCAAGTCACCATCAGTTAGTAGACCAATTAATTTACCGTTTTTATCAACAAAACACGCAACGCCCAGTCTTTTCTGCGTCATGGTATCTAAAGTCTTTTTTAAACTGTCACTTTCACTCATCACTGGAAATTCAGAAAGCGACTTCATCTTATTTTTAGCAGTTAGTTTTTCAGTAGACATTGTCTGGTCCATACTTTTGATTGAGTTCCATGCGAAAATTATGTATATCCCTTGCTTGTCCAAGTACATGTTTTAAATGTTCAATTCTAAGTACTGTGTTTGGATCGGACTTCGCTTGTGGCGGATTATCGTGAATCTCAGCAAATATTGCATCTACACCGCATGCTGCCGCGGCTCGAGTTAAATATGGAATAAATTCACGCTGACCACCAGAAATTTCACCCATAGAAGTTGGCATTTGAATCGAATGGGTCACGTCATAGCAAACGGGATAACCAGTTTGTGCCATTATGGGAAGGCAACGATAATCATTTACCAGCATGTTATAACCAAAAAATGTTCCTCGGTCGGTCAGAATAATTTGGTTTCCACCATTTGCTTCAATTTTTTTGACAGAATTTTTCATATTCCAAGGACTCATAAACTGACCTTTTTTCAAATGTATCGGTCTTCCAGTTTTTGCAGCGGCCCTTAGTATTGAAGTTTGTCTGCATAAGTAGGCTGGAACTTGCACTAAGTCACACACTTCACCTGTAGCAGCTGCCCAAGCTGAATCTGAAAAATCTGAGGTGACGGGAACTCCGAACTCTCTTCGGACTTCAGCAAGTATTTCTAGTCCCTCATCTATGCCAACGCCATGAAAGCTATCAACTGATGAACGGCAGTCTTTATCAAAACAAGATTTATAAACCCAATCGACACTTAACTCATCACAAATTTTCTTAATTTTGTCAGCCATCATTAAAGCATGATCACGATTTTCAATTGCGCATGGCCCACCAATTAATGCAAGTTTATTTCCGCCACCAATTTTTACGCGTTTAACATCGCCATATCCAATTTCAACAACTTTTGTCATCAATACCAATCTTGTAACTCAAATATCTCTTGGAATTTAAACGTAATCTAACACTTATATTAACCAAAGTCAGGTTTCAAAGTTTATATTTAGGGTCTATGAAACCCAAAATTGTGACCATAGTTTCTCGCATGAATCTAGGTGGAATTGCAAAAATCATCGCACAGGTCATAAATGAAACAAACTCTGAATTTGAACATATATTAATTACTGGTAAATGTGCAGAAAATGAAATTGATTACCTAAAATCAAATATTGTAAATTGTCAAATAATTTATGTGGAAACCTTGGGTAGAAAAATTGGAATAACTTCGGACATAAGAGCGCTATTGACAATCACTAAACTACTCAAAAAAATAAATCCAAAGATAATTCATACTCATGCATCCAAAGCGGGAGTTTTAGGACGTGTAAGTGGAAAATTATCTGGTTTGGGGCCAAGAATAATTCATACTTACCACGGTCATGTAATTCAAGGATACTTCAATTTATTTGCTAATTTAATCATTTTAAATATCGAAAGATTCTTAGCGAAATCAACTGACTATTTAATCGCAGTTTCAAATTCTGTAAAAGAAGAATTGCTCTCAAAAAATGTTGGAATTGAGAGTCAGTGGAAAGTTATCTTTCCTGGAATTGACGCTGCTACATCCTTCAAGAAATTTATAAATAAAGATAAATTAAATTTATTGTGGATTGGAAGATTTGAACCGATAAAGAATCCAATGTTAGCTATCAAAGCATATGAATTATTAGACAGTACCAATAGAGACTGGTTTAGGTTGACAATGGTTGGTGATGGAAAACTAATTGAATCTTGCAAGGATTACGCCAGACAGAAAAATTTAAACATAGATTTTACTGGATGGATTGAAGCGCCATTCAATTTTGATGCCGACCTACTGCTTATGACTAGTAAAAATGAGGGTTTTGGTTTGGTAATTCTTGAAGCTGCAGCACAAGGAATTCCTGCAATAGTTACTAACATATCGGGAGTTAAAGATTTTATCGAAAATAACGTAACAGGATGGATTGTTGAGCAAACTCCAACTGCATTTATAAAAATTTTGTTAGAATTAAAAAATAACCAGGAAAGTATCAACGCAGTAGGAATTAGGGCTAGTGAAAAACTTGAGCGGCTATTTACTTTTGAGAAAATGATCAAAAATTACGAAAAATTGTATAAAGAAATCTTAATCGAGGCCCATTAATTCAGCCTGCCGGGCAAAATTAGGAACTAATTTTTTCACTTCATCAAATTTGCCGAGTGCTTCAATATTTCCATCATTTAGGTAAACGATTACATCAGAATCCTTTACTGTAGACAATCGATGTGCTATCACTAATATGGTTATTTCCCCTTTAAGAGCAGTTAGTGATTCAGTAATAGCTAATTCAGTTTCGCTATCGAGTGCGCTTGTCGCTTCATCTAAAACTAGTAATTTAGGTTGAGTAATTAAGGCTCTTGCTATGCCGAGCCTTTGTCTT
>JBEGQV010000239.1:0-2801 GCA_041180785.1 Bacteroidota bacterium
TATTGTTTATTCACGGGGGTGGTTGGCGAACAGGCGATAAACAACAACATCGTGAATTGGCCAAATCCTTGGTGGATAAAGGCTTTCGAGTTTTTTTAATTGAGTACCGATTATCTACAGAGGCACTGTATCCTGCTGCGATGGTGGATGTACATGATGGCTTGAAATTCCTTTTTGAACAGGCAAAAAAGTATCATATAAATTCAAAGCAAATTTCTGTAGCAGGTTTTTCTGCGGGTGGACAAATGGCAGCCTTGTTGGGAAGTACTTGGGATGAACCTTTATATGGAAAACATGCAGCAGGTTTCAAAATTCATTCAGTAATTGATTTAGATGGAATTTTGGCTTTTATTCATCCTGAATCCGGAGAAGGTGATGATTCGAAAAAACTAAGTGCTGCCACACAATATTTTGGCTTCGCCAAAATGGAGGGAGCAAAACGTTGGAACGAGGCATCTGCCTTGTTTCATGTGACTAAAAATGATCCGGCAGTTTTATTTATTAATAGTGGGGTGGATCGAATGCATGCGGGTCGAGAGGATTTTAGAAAAAAGATGCAGGATTTACATATCAAAACCCGGGTTTACACTTTTGAAAAATCACCTCATAGCTTTTTATTATATGCGCAATGGATGGAAAAGGTGGCGAACTTGATGGCAGATTTTATGAATCAGGATCATCAGGTTTTAGTGGTAGATTCAAAAGGTAAAAACACTTTTATAACAATTCAAAAGGCAATTCAATTTGCTAAAAGTGGAAATGAGATTTTTATAAAAAATGGGCTTTATCAGGAAAAACTTTTTATTGATAGTACTAAAGCATTTTTAAAAATTCGTGGAGAAAGTAGAAACAAGGTTATTGTAAAATTTGCTCAAGCCCGTGATGTGTGGCGCTGCTCCAACCCAGACGATTATGGTGCTGCCACATTGAATATCAAAGGACATGATATTCAATTGGAGTCGATGACGTTTATTAATGATTATGGATTAGTCAACAAAGGAGATCAGGTAATCCCATGTTTAAATGAATCAGGGAAAGAAGTTGTAACTACGGTACAAAAGTATGCCTTGCCTCGAGAAAAAGGAGAGAAGGAAGGGGAGAAAATTGTGCGTGCAGATGGTCATCAATTTGCGATGCGCAGCATGCCTGGCGCTACTCGATTAGCTTTTGAAAATTGTACTTTTGTTTCTGGCGGTGGCGATACGGTTAGTCCATGGGATGTTGAAAATGGACTATATTATTTTAACAATTGTTCGATTGAAGGACATGTAGACATGTATTGTCCACGAGGCAATGCCTTAGCAGAAAATTGTGCGTTTATTTGCCATAACATGAATGCCGCTATTTGGCACGATGGATCTGCCAAGGAAGGAGATCGATCAATCATCAAAAACAGCTCATTTATAGGAGATAAAGGATACAAATTGGGGCGCTACCACCGCGAGGCACAAATCTATTTATTAGGTTGTAGCTTTGACGAAAATATGGCAGATGACCCTATATATCAATCAGGTGATCGCAAATTACAATGGGGACATCGCATTTATTTTAATGGGAGTAAAGGAACTCCAAGGGAATGGACAACAGATAATGTAAGCTTAAAGGCAGATGAGGTAGGTTTTAAGAGTTTTTTTGGGGATAAGTGGGAGATTGTAAAGTGATTATTTTATACCGTCAAATCTTTAATGATAAACTTAGTCATTTGCATAAAATTGTAAACTGCCTTTGGAGCTGTTTCCGGATTGTTCATAAGGGAAGGTAAGATAGAAGGAACAATTTGCCAAGATAGTCCGTATTTATCCTTCAGCCATCCGCATTTTCCTTCTTGACCACCTTGCACCAGCGTATCCCAATATAAATCAATTTCTTCTTGGGTGTCTAGGACAATGACAAATGAAACACCTTCATTAAAAGTAAACATATGTGGCATGGAACTGTCCATCGCACAAAAGGGTATGCCATTTAATAAGGTTTGAGAATATTTTAAATAGCCCTCTACATCATGTTCTCCCTTTTCGTATCTCGATTTGGCGACACTTTTTGAGTTGGGGAATAGTGAACTATAAAAATCCATTGCCTCCTCCGCTTTCCCAGCGTTATGTTGACTAAATGTTAGACTAGGAATAATGCCTTTTTGATCACTTTTCATTAATTGCCAGCTAACGCCATATTTGTCTGAACACCATCCATATTTTCCACTCCAAGGATATGTATTTAATTCCATCATGACATTTCCCCCATCAATTAATTGATTCCACATCTTTTCAATTTCCTGATCATCTGAAAGGTGGACAAAGAAGGAAATAGATGGATTGATCGGAAAGCCTGGTCCTCCGTTTAAATGCATAAATCGTCTACCCATCAGTCGATAATTCAAAGCCATCGGATTTTCTGAGATGGGTTCAAAATCTGGAAAAACAGATTGATAGAAGTCGGCGGCTTCTTTTCCGTTGTTGTTAAACCAAAGACAGGTGGTGATTTCGTGTTGCATATTTTTAAATTGTCCAATAATTTAAGATTTTTTTTTGATTTTGTTTTGCTGCAGATTTAAATCTGCAGCTATTTAGGATAAATAAAACTATAAAAGGTTTTTCCAAAAGTTTCCTAAACAGCTGCGGAATTAATTCCGCAGGAATATATTTTATAATTTAAAGATTAAAAGTTAGTTGATTTTATTTATCATTCTATTTAACTAGTTGGTTTGAAAAATGTATTAATTTTCAAATAAAATGACTGCTAATTTAGAAACATATGTACATATTATTTGGTCGACTAAAGGTCGATTACCTTTTCTTAAAACA
>JBEGQV010000240.1:0-4358 GCA_041180785.1 Bacteroidota bacterium
CCCTCATACTCAGGTCCGGCAATTTGGTCCAAATACAAGAAGCCCAAGAGTCCCAAGCGGTGATTGGTTTGTACGACCACCACATCGAAATTTCTAGCAAGGTTTGCTCCATCTTGTCCACCTGCAGCACCTGAGCCAATGACAAATCCGCCCCCATGATTATAAAACATTACGGCACGTTTTTTGCCATCATTGGCCGGTGTCCATACATTTAAAAACAAGCAGTCTTCCGAAGGATCTGGTTCATTTCTTCTCGGTGGTTGAATAGCGGGAGCACCCGGTTTTGTGGCATCCAGCACATCATTCCAAGGTGCTAATTTACCCGGTCTTTTGAAGCGATATTCGCCTGATGTCTTTCCAGCATAGGGTATTCCTTTAAAAATATTTACACCGTCAATTGTGATCCCTTTAACCTTTCCAAGTTTTGTATCAGCAATAACAAATTCCTCTGCTACCATTATTTTATTTCTGTTGTAGAAATTGGCCAATGTGGAATGATTTAATAAGGTTGTAGCTGCAGTGGCAGTCAATACTTGACCTAAAAAGTTTCTTCTTTGCATGAGGGGATCTTTATTACATTTGACTAAAAAAAACGATATATTTTTGCCAAAAAATACTATATTAGAAAGATAATAGTAATTCGAATAAAATGCAACAACACAAACCGCTCCGCAGAATTGTTACAGGCCATAATGAGGAAGGAATTGCCGTTTTCCAGCATATGGAGTCGGTCACACCGGTTGTCATACCAAGTGGGGATGCGGCTATGGCTACCCTTTGGACTACCGCCAGCGTTCCGGCAGATTGCAACGATGCCACAGACGGGGCTAAAAGAGATGCTGGAACAACCTTAAAGGGGGGATCGGTTATTCGAGTGGTGGACATGTTGCCGGGCGCTTCCTCTCCTATGCACCGCACCAGCAGCATTGACTACGGAATAATCATCGAAGGAGAAATAGAATTGGAATTGGATCATGGTGTATTTGAACGATTAGGCCCCGGAGATATCATTGTTCAAAGAGGTACGATTCATAAATGGAGAAACCCAAGTGATACAAACAATTGTCGAATTGTTTTTGTTTTAATTGAAGCAAAACCTTATTTACACAATAATCAGGCCCTGCCTGAAGTAATGGTACATTAATATGAAATTATTTGAAAATAAAGTCGCACTCGTAACAGGAGCTGCCTCTGGAATTGGAAAGGCCACGGCAAAGGCTTTTTTAGACGAGGGAGCCAAGGTGATCTTAGCAGATTATGTAGAGGTGCCAGTAGAAAATGCTTCCAGCATTTTTAAAAAATGCAACATTTCGGATGAGATGGAGGTAGCTTCCTTAATTTCATTTGGTATAAAAACATTCGGTAAAATAGATGTAGCCGTGCATTGTGCAGGTATTGCAGGAACTATTTCTCAAAAAACACACCTGTATCCAAAAGATCAATTTGAAAAACAAATCCAGGTGAATTTGATGGGTACATGGTATATGTTAAAGCATGTCATCACACAATTTCTTGCTCAAGGTGGCGGAAATATCGTCTGTATTTCCTCTGCTGCCGGTTTGGTCGGACAGGCAGAAAACATCCCATATGCCGCCTCCAAACATGCCATCAACGGCATGGTAAAAACGGCAGCTATCGAATATGCGACTGAAAACATTCGTGTAAATGCCATTTGCCCTACCGCCATTGAAACGCCGATGATCATGCAAGGCCGCAGGAAATTAGCAGAAAACCCCATTGCCTTAGAACAGGCCATCAACTTTCAACGCATGAAACGCATGGGCAAGCCCAGAGAGATAGCCGACATTGCCCTTTGGTTGTGTTCAGACCAATCTTCTTTTGTCACCGGACTCTGCATGCCTGCAGATGGTGGAGCCTTGGCTTAATCAACCTGTTGCAAATTATCTGACTCGTTAAAATTCAAAAGAAATAAAAAACCGACAAGTGCCAGAACAGAGGCAACCCATAAAAAGGCTGTTGGATGCACCACATCCGATAAAACGCCTGCAATAGCTGGAACCATTACTCCTCCAATAATTTCACCAGTAGCCGTAATAAATCCCAACGATTTAGCCTTCAAGTGGTCTGGGACCGCCTCTAATGGTAAAACAGCTGCTGCAATGGGCATGGTGCCCATCATGAAATAGGTGATAAACATGGCGGGTAAATGTAAGGCTGAACCTGCTAAAAATTGAACACACAAGGGATAAAATACGCCTATTAGTACAAAGATCAACAAGATTTTTCTTCTCCCAAATTTGTCAGACAAGGTGGGCACAATAATAGCCGAAAGGAGTCCAGAAACCCCTAAAAGCCCCATGGTTTTCCCCATTTCATCGCCCGACATCCCCTGCACTTCCACAAAAAACTTGGTGATAAATGGTAACGTGGCGAACCACCAACCAAATATTGCACAAGCAATGCCCATGCTTTTACGAACATTTTTATATTTCAACAGTTCAGAAATACCCGCTTCCTGAACCACCTTTGTTTCTGTGTTGTCGGTGGTGTTTGATTTTAACGTAAAATAAGCAATAAATCCTAAAATGATACCTGGTATCCCAGCAATGAAAAACGCTTCTCGCCAACCCATTTTTTCAGCAATTTGTACCAAAATTACAGGCGCTAAAATGCTTCCACAAAGAGCAGAACCAACGGCTTGCAAGATGCCTGCATTCATACCCAATCGATGCGCAGAAGATTCTTTTTCCACAAAACTTTGCGCTAATGGAATAACCGGTCCTTCGGCCATACCCATGACCAAACGTGCCAATAATAAAACAACAAAGCCATTGGCCAAACCTGAACCAAAGGAGCAAATAGAAAATACCAAAACCCCCAACAAAAAGACAATGCGTTTGGCGTTTTTTGCCTCTGCAAAAGCGGTAGTAGAATATGAAGAAATTGCCCAAGCAAAAGACAAAGCTCCGGCCAACAACCCTATTTGCGTATCGCTCAAGTGTAAATCCTTGGCCACATAGGGTATTAAAAAATTTAAGGCCAATCGATCAAAGAAAATACAGCCAAAAATAAGGGCCATTAAGGCTACTAAATAGTTTTCATAGGTAAGTAATTTTTTCATAGGTAAAGATTTAACATAGAATGGGTCATTTATATTCCTTAGGCGAAAGTCCTGTTTGGCTTTTAAAAAATCGACTAAAGTTGCTCGGACTTTGATTTAATAATTTTTGGGCAATCTCTGCAATTTGTAAATCAGAATATTTGAGCAATGATTTTGCCTCTAAAATCACCATTTCGTTTAACATATCCTGGGCAGATCGACCGGTAATTTGTTTGACACATTTGTTCAAATGGTTGGGCGTAACATGTAAATATTCTGCATAATCTGCCACCAATTGCTTGGTATAAATTAATTCCGAAAGAGCCTCTTTGTATTTTTGAACAATCAGTTGAGCCGCATTTTTTTTGGGTTCAACAGCAATTGTTAATTTGCTTATTTCTGTCAATAAAACATTTAAGTAATACATCATCAATCCTACATCAATTTCACTGGATGCCGAATACAAGTCCTCCAATCTCTTAAAAATGGCTAAAAAAACAGCCTGCAATGTTGTAGGAAGTTGAACGATTGGATTCGTAAAAAAATCCAAAATAGGAAAATCAAGTTTTAACCCAAACTGTTTGGTGAACACATCGGGATCAAAATGCAAAAAATACCCTTGAATATCATCGCTCATTGCATCGTGACTCGTCATTTGATAGGCTGGCAAAACAAAAAGCTCATTTGCCCCAAATTCATATTGATTAAGTCCTTTACTTCTTTTAGAGTTGCCCTTTGTGATATAGATGATATCAATAACTTCCTTTCGATGTGGCGCAAGTGGAAACTGAAAATAAGGCCTGAAATCTTCCAATTTATTAATATGAAACGATTTGGATGCATTCCGAATGGGCAAATTCCATTTAATATTTCCAAAATGGAAATCGTCCATGGTTTGTGCATTCAATACAGGAACTGCCCCAATTTGTGACATATTAAACGACTTTGTTCCTTAAAATTCCAATTCCTTCAATTTCTAATTCAACTACATCTCCGGGTTCCAAAGGTCTATGAACTGTAAAATTATTTTCAACTAAACTGCCAGAACCCAAAGTCCCCGACCCCAAAACATCTCCAGGCATCAAGTTTACATTATTTTCTGAAGCTCTTTCAATCATTTGAAGAAATGAATAATGAACCGTATTGTAATTCCCGTCACATACAGTTATCCCATTAATTCGAGAGGTCATGCGAATGTTAAATCGATCGTTTTCGCCCATGTATTGTTCCATTTCATCGGCTGTAACAATCCATGGTCCAATGGCATTGGCAAAATCTTTGCCCTTGTGTGGTCCTA
>JBEGQV010000241.1:0-9315 GCA_041180785.1 Bacteroidota bacterium
ACTGAAAAATGTTACACCCATGCGGCGCAAGCCCGAAAATTACATATTCCGATTACCACTTTTATGATTGCTCGAGATTCCTACCTACAAGAATTCGTAGAAACCTTTACGGAAGCAAATCAGGGTAAAGCATATTTTACCGGATTAAAAGGATTGGGTGAAATGATATTCAAAGATTATGAAAACAATAGACGTAAAAGACTTAAATAAGATGATTACAACATTTGGTGAATTAAAAGCTGCAGGCTACCAAACAAAGTCGATAAAAGACGAATTAAGAGATAATTTAATTGCTAATTTAAAAACTGGCATTCAAGTGTTTGAAGGAGTTCATGGATTTGAACATACGGTAATTCCTGAATTAGAGCGCGCTATTTTATCACGACACAATATCAATTTATTAGGTTTAAGAGGTCAAGCAAAAACGCGCCTCGCGCGTTTAATGATTCGTCTTTTAGACGAATTTGTTCCCTATATTCAAGGCTCAGAAATTCATGATGATCCTTTTCAACCTTTATCGCGATATGCAAAAGAATTGTTAGCCGAAAAAGGTGATGATACACCCATTGCCTGGTTGCATCGAGAAGAGCGGTTTGCAGAAAAATTAGCCACACCCGATGTGACGGTAGCTGATTTGATTGGAGATATTGATCCCATCAAAGCAGCAAATTTAAAATTATCCTATGCAGATGACCGTGTGATTCACTATGGCATGATTCCAAGAGCAAATCGATGTATTTTTGTCATCAATGAATTACCCGATTTACAAGCCCGTATTCAAGTATCCTTATTTAATATTTTACAAGAAGGTGACATACAAATTAGGGGCTTTAAGTTACGTTTACCATTGGATATGCAGTTTATATTTACGGCAAATCCGGAAGATTACACCAATAGAGGAAGTATTGTTACCCCTTTAAAGGACCGTATTGGGTCGCAAATATTGACACATTATCCGGAAACAATTGAAATTGCACGGAAGATATCCTCACAAGAAGCCAATCTGAATCCCACTCAAAAAGAAAAAGTTTACGTGCCCGAGTTGGCATTTGATTTATTGGAGCAAATCGTGTTTGAGGCAAGAAAAAGTGATTATGTTGACTTAAAAAGTGGCGTAAGTGCGCGAATGAGCATTAGCATGTTAGAAAATTTGGTTAGCACAGCAGAACGCAGAGCAATTTTAAATGGAGAAGAGTCAACCACGGTACGAGTTTCCGATTTTTTAGGATTGGTTCCTGCCATCACCGGAAAGGTTGAACTTGTGTATGAAGGAGAGCAAGAGGGAGCAGCATTTGTAGCGAATGAACTCATTCAAGAGGCCATTAAAAGTTTGTTTAGTACACTGTTTCCAAAGATTGAAAAACTCAGTAAGAAAATAGAAACTACCCCCTACACGGCGCTCATGGAGACTATTTATGCGGATGGAGGATTGGTCTTATATGACGAAAGTGATGAAAAAGAGTACCTAAGCACTTTATCAAGTGTCAAAGAATTAGATCAATTAATTGATCAATACCAAAAAAACACGCCCAAGAAAGACAGAGCCTTTTTGAAAGAGTTTATCCTATGGGCCTTAGTTGCCTATAACAAACTAGGCAAAGAGCGATTTACGAATGGATTTCAATTTAAGGATTTATTAAATGTTTTGTAATGGGTTACTTCCCAATACAAAATTTTCCAAAGATATTCTTTAATAAATCGTCATTGGAGATGGATCCTGTGATTTCACCTAGGTGATAAAGTGCATGCCGCAAGTCTTGTGCAACGAAATCGCCAGAAAGATTCGTTTTTAGAGCAGAAAGAACTGTTTCGAGCGTTTCTTTGGTTTCAAGTAATTTTTGATAATGGCGAATATTGGTCACAAGCGTACCTTGGTGATTGAGTTGGTGAATACCTACCGCATCTAAAAGCAGTTGTTCTAATTCCTGGAAATTGATTTTTTCTTTAGCAGAAATCATCACTTGGTTTTCATGGAGTCCTTGCCATTTTTGTAGATCACCCTGGACCCTATCCATTTTATTAATTATCAAGATCAAGGGAACTTCTAAATCTGTGTATTCGCTTAGCGCGGTTTTAATACTTTCAGGAGTTTCTGCACTTGCATCCGCCATGTATAACACCAATTGAGCCTTTTTTACCCAGGCCTGCGTACGCTCTACGCCAATGGCTTCAATGACATCACTCGTTTGTCGCAATCCTGCTGTATCGACTAATCTAAAACGAACTCCACCTAAAACCCATTCATCTTCTAAACTATCACGCGTAGTACCTGCAATGTCAGACACAATCGCTTTCTCTTCATTTAATAGCGCATTCAACAAGGTTGATTTACCTGCATTAGGTTTACCGATTATCACGGTTGCTACACCGTTTTTTATAGCGTTTCCTGCTTTGAAACTATTGATTAATGGATTCAGTTGATCAATCAATTGATTGACTAATAATTGTAAATCATCACGATCTGCAAATTCTACATCTTCTTCGGAAAAGTCTAATTCCAACTCAATAAGGGATGCAAAATGAATCAATTGCTCACGCAATTGGGCCAATTCTTTTGAAAATCCTCCGCGTAATTGATGCATTGAAGCTTGTTGAGCCGCTTTTGAATCCGAGGCAATTAAATCAGCCACCGCTTCTGCTTGTGCCAAATCGAATGCGCCGTTTAAAAAGGCGCGTTGCGTAAATTCACCCGCACGTGCCAAGCGGGCACCTTGTTCAACCAATAATTGTAAAATACTTTCTTGAATAAAAGGGGAACCGTGACAAGAAATTTCCACCACTTCTTCTTTGGTATACGACTTGGGTGCCAAAAAAAGTGAAACCAAGACTTCATCAGGATCTCCTCTTCTTGCACAATTCGACCAAAATGAATTGTATTCCCCGCTTGTTCCAATAGATTTTTACCTTTAAATACCGAGTTGACCAATGCAATGGCGCGTGGACCCGACAAGCGGATCACACCAATAGCACCTACGCCTTGGGGCGTAGCAAGGGCAACAATGGTATCCTGAAAATCCATTATAACAGGTTTTGTAGCTTCATGGCAACCGACATATCGCCTGAAATTTTAACTTTTCCGGTCATCACGGCCATCATCGGATTGATTTTTCCACCGATTAAATCAGAGAAAGTCTCTTCGGTAGCTGCAATGGTGCAATCAGCATCTAAATTCTCGTTACTAACTGTACCGTCGGCATTGACAACAATGATTCCACCAGGAAATGAAAACTTAAAAGAGACTCCTAATGGTCCTCTTTGTGAGGCTAATAATTTAATTCGTTCGTCGATTTCGTTGAATGTCATGTGATTTTTTTTTACAAATTTAGGTAATTCTCACTAATCTCTTCGGCAGATACTCGCAAAATCGCAATATTTACATTTTTGGAGATCGTCTGTCATGGTAAATTGTTGCGATGTGTCAAGCAATTCTCGTACCCAAAAGGCGATTACCTCTTGAGAATTTTTCATAAAATTGCTCACATCTTCTCCTGCTTCAAACTGCAAATCGGCATGTAAAATCTTGGCAGATAGATTTCTAAAAGAAATGATTCCGGGATTGATGTGCAAGGATTTTCCTTGTAACTTATTTATAAATGAATAAGTTGGATTTTCTTTTTGCAATTCATGCAACAAAAAGACTTTATAAAACCAAAGTTGAATTAATTTATCTTTCGCATCATAAGATGTTAAGGTTTCAAACAAGTTTTGATCCTTAGGTAAATTCAAGTCTTTTTGTTCAACTTTACCAGTTTTGAAATCGATAATTCGAACCTCATGTGCATTAACAAGGTCAATTTTATCTACTCTTCCTTGCAATTTAACCGGCAACAATACTCCATCAATTTCAACAGTTGTCTGAAAATCAAAAGTAGTTTCCAAACCTAATACTTGTACCGTTTCATTATTCCAAGTGGGAAGATCTGTTAAATAGTGCGATAATATATTTTTTGCTACTTCTTGTAGGATCACATTAAATCCTCGCTCCACATCAAATACCCCTTTCTCCTCTTCAATTGCTGCAAGAGCCTTTTCTAATCGGATTTCAATTTCAGAACGAATTTGCTGCCAATTAACATGTGCATATAAACCTTTCTGATGCTCAATTATTTCTTTATCTAAATCCTCTAAAAATTTATGGATCCAAGTACCAAATACATCCGCCCCCATTTCATCTTCAAGCTGTTTTTCATCTCTTAATCCAAGTACTTGTGCATAATAATACCGCATAGAACAAGCAGAAAAAGTATTTAAAGCTGATGGAGATAAACCCCGACCTGAAAGTTTAGCTTTGATTTTTTCAATCATCTCAGGCGTTTTTTCTATCGAAATACCTTCTTCGGATCTCTCCTGTTGTTCACCTTGAAAAGTGGTCACATATTCATTCCATTTCAAACTTGAATTATATTCTGGCCAATCAATACGTAATTGTTTAATAAACCTACTTTCTTCCTTTGCAGATGATTTTTCACTCGGTAAAACATGAGAAAAAACTATTTCTTTGGCTCGATGCAAAAGTCGGTGAAAATGATAGGAAGTCACAGCATCTGCCTGTGTAAAGGTAGGTAAATTAAACAAGGACATGGAGGCGATATCCATTGGAATCAATGAATTTCTTTTTTGCGCGCCTGGTAAAACGCCTTCATTTAACGATAAAATAATTACCCGATCAAAATCTAAATTTCGAGTCTCTAATAATCCCATCACATGTAAGGTGCGTTTTTCTGAACCCTCAAAACTGATTTTTTGTTGCAACAACAGCTGTTTCAAAAGTTTCATTCCAGATTTCAATTGCAATTCCTCTTGTCCTTCTAACACCTTGATTAACTTTTGAATCTGATCTTTTGCCATCATGACTGCGTCCTGCTCATATCCCCAATTTGTTGATTGATCTGCTGCTAACACATGATACAATACATGATCTAGTCGAACTAGTGACTGATAAAAGTTGGGGACTTCTGCTGAAAATAATGATGTTGCAAAAGGGATATGCCCCATCAAATCATGGATACTTGCATACGAAATTCGAAAATCATTTACACTTATTTTCGAACTCCAAAGATTTGAAAAATTTGATTTTATTAACGGATTTTCCCATAATTTAACGAGCAAAGGCACCGAAAATCGGTCATCTTTTTGATGGAGTAAAAGCGCCCAAAAAGATTCAATCAAATCAAATACCCATGTTTTTTTCAAAGAAACTCCCATGGTTATGTTTAATCGATCTTTATATTTCCCCAAATACAGCAATGCTTGATCTAACAAATTTTCATCAGCCAAGACCAAAGCAATTTGTTCATCAGTACCAAATTTTTCTTCCCATTCATCGATCAATTGAAGTGCTCCAAATAATTGACCACTTGGATTTTCAAATCCTAAGACAGACACTTGTTTTGCGTCTTCCTTAAAGAAATTTTGCTTCCATAAAAACGGTTCTTTTGACAAAAAACGTTTTGAGAATGGATTTGAATAATCGCGCAACCAATTACCTGCTCGGTGAAATGAATTATCAAGGTAGAATTGATCAACATCCCATAAGGTTGTTGTTTTTCCAGTAGCCAAACAAGTTTTGATTAATTCTTCCTCTGAAGCTGAAAGCGCATTGAATCCGACAAAATATAAGTGCTCATAATTGACCGGAAGGTTTTTATTGGTTTGTAAATCTAAAACCAATTGCTTAAAAAACATTCCCCGATACCCCTTCTTAATCTCTTTTAACCGGGACTGCAATTGATGATAAACAATATTTAAATGGTCGTATAAATGAAAATATTTTCGTGTATTGGGCGTCACAAATTTCTCCAAATCTTCTTCACCATATTCCTTACCCCAACGTTCGATGGATTTTACTTCTGATAAAAAGGCATACAACTGATTGGGATCTACTAAATACATATCAAGTAAATCAAAATCACGAAGCATTAAATTTCCCCAAACCACAAACTTATCCAAGCTCATTTCTGGTTCAACCGACTTAAATATATCGTAAGCTAAAAAAAGTAAATCTGTTGGATCAATCACTTGTCCATTTGTCATTTCCAATACAAAATCTTCAATACCGAAAATTTTGGGAGCAATAAATGTTTTTTGGGCAATTTGGGCTAATTCTTTTTTAAGATACAAAGCAGACCGTTGCGAAGGAACAACCACCATGATCTCTTTCAATCCTTCAATGGAATGATTCGCAATTAGATTTTCAGCCGTTTTCCCTAAAAAAGTTTGCATGCGTAAAATTCAAAGATGAATTTAATCTAAATGATCCTAATCAAACAACAACCAACGGACACCATAACCAAAACTACGGTACATGGCTTGATGCAAATAGGCAGTATAATGATTTGTATCCAGTAAACCTTGTAAGGCATTTCCATATTTAAAAAATACCCTGACACGATTGATTCGTAAGGTAAGATAGGCATCTACCTGCGTAAAACCAGGAACTTTTAGGTCGTTTTGAAGAATATATTGTTGAATAGCAGGCTGATAAGCTGGAGCAAAATAAGCTGATTGATGATGAAAGTCTAATCCAATTTGGGTGTAGAGTAGCTTTTTATATTGTAAATCCACTGATAAGTTTCCTTGAAAAACAAGATCCGGACTTCTGAAAATATCTGGACCAGATTGGGTATTCAAATACGCCTTTGTAAACCAATTCCATTTCCCAAATTTTCCACCTATGGCCATTCTCGGACGGAATATAGCAATGCCTTCGTTGCTTTGAGCAGCATTTCCTTTGGCATCAAAATACACCAGACCTGAAATTCGTTGTATCAGAGCACCTGGATGAACATAAAAATTTGATTTACCTACATTAAATTCAGCATCCAATTCATCTGATAAAGTATTATCGAAACTATTTTTCCATCGAAAAGACGTATTATAAGTCCAAGTAGATGCCAAATTCGGACTCACATACAGGTGCTTAACATTAAGTTTAAAATAAGGAGATGCAACTTGTGCTTTTAACAGATAATCAGATCCTACCAAATATTCGCCTTGTGCCGTAAAATCAATCGTTGCACCAATAGATTGTTCCAAAACGATTCCTAAGGTATTTTCTAAACGGTCTTTGCTCGCATCTTCAACCGGATTATATGCTGACCAGTAGCGTTGTTTAAGATAGGCACGGTAATTAAATCCTTTGTAAATTCCCTTCAAACCCGTTTGATGCGCATATTCTTTCCATTGAATTTCATTGTACAAAGAATCTTTGTCGGGTGCCTGAATATAATTAATGTACGTTTTAGGGTAAAATCCGTTTGATAAATTCGTTTGAAAGGCTAAATCCTTAAATTTCATGGCTCTGCCTTGCACATCAATTGTTTGAAACAATTGTAATCCTTTCCATCCAATAAATTCATGGTATACATGAAATTTTATGAATTTATCATTGCTTTCAGTAACACCATCAGCCAACAAAGCCGCATTGTCGGTATATTTTAATAAATCTAATGTGCTTATGCCAGCACTTCCCTTTACTCCTCCCTGATCTTTTGTTCCCTGATCAAAATAGTTGATATGACCTAAAACCTTGTATTTTCCATTTTTGGATTGGTAATTTGAATGCACTAAAACACCCCATTGACCAAGAATCGATTTATCGCTTGATTTAGAAGTCGCATCACTCAATACTTTGTCGGCAACCATCCGCTGTAATTCAAAGCCTATATTCCATAAGGAATCTACATTACGAGCAAAAGCAAAATTCAAGCGAGTTTGTCCTCCTGCCCCCAAATAATATTCCACATCTGAATAGGGAGATTTTGTATTAAAATATTTTGTCTCCCTTGCTTGAAAAGCATAGGGCATATAGGCATTATACCCCGTTTGAGTTCCTAAACCATCAGGAGAGGTAATGAATAATGGTCGAAGCGCCGTTCCTTGATTACCTAGATCTTGGTATAAAAATCCTAATTTTTCTGTATACAAATAACGCTGAAAAAGCGTTAAACTTGTATCAATTCGGCGTTTTATGGTAGACCCCTTGATTACATCCTCTTCTAAAAAATAGAAAACTGTATGTGGACCATATTTCAATCGAGTACTATCATCTAATGCTTCTCGACCAGATTTTCTTTTCCCGGTACTTGCATTATTTTGTTTGTTTGGTGATGGAAAGCCGGTATTTGCGTTATTTGTTTGATCACCACCAAAACTGCCAGCACCCTGTGAAGTAAATTGGGCTGCCACTGATGTGCTAACAAGTAAAACTAACGTAAAAAGGATAAGATTTTTCACCTAGCAAAGGTACACAATTAACTACTTATTTTTTTGTAATTCGGCGGCAAACCATTGGAGAAATTCAGTTTCTTGATCAATAAAATAGATTTGCATGGGCAAATAGCCTAATTTTTTATTCAATTGTGGAAGTTTTTTCAAATTGGGCATCAGGCGAACATAATCTTTAAAGGTGGTGATGTAACCGTGATTTTCTGGCATTTGAGCGGCTTTAGCTTCAAAACGATCCAAATCATTTGATGAAAATTGATAGTGATCAGGAAAAGTCTGACAATCCATCAAATCAAACTGGTCCGCAATTTGTTGGAAAAACAACTCGGGATGTGCGATACCTGCAATTGCCGACCATTTCAAAATATGATCTAACGAATTACCTTCTGAACCTGTTGGACTTCCATAGATGATGCCTGTAAAAAATACAGGGATTTCCCATTGGGCAATCGTTTGGAAACGAAACCGAATCTGATTCATTTCTGCCTTTGTAATATCTTTTGGACACCGATTCATGACGATGGCATGTGCACGTTTTATTCCTTCGATACCCTCACGTAATCGGCCCTTGGGCAATAATTCATCCTGATCAAATGGTCGCTGATAGGTAGTACAAACAATATTCAATGAAGCTTTTAATGCTCTATGCTGAAAGGCATCATCTAATAAAATGCTATTTGTAGATGGTTTTTCAAATAAAATACGTTGGATTGCATCCACCCTATTTTCACCTAATGCAATTGAAATTTTAGGAAATTGTAAACGATAAGTTAAGGGTTCATCCCCTATTCGCTCCGCAGTTTCATGTGTATTTGCCCAGATAAAACCTTTTGTTTTTCGTCCGTATCCACGACTTAAAACAACTGGACTAGCTTCCTCCGGCCAATGCTGTAATAAATAATTGACGAATGGACTCTTTCCCGTACCACCAACTGCTAAATTCCCTACGACTACTACATTTTTTTGAGCAAATGAAAAAGATTTTAACCAAGCCTTATCATAGCAATAATTACGTATCCGCGTAATTAACCCGAATAATTGTGCCAAAATAGATAATGGTATCCCTTTCATATCTTCAAAGCTATAAAG
>JBEGQV010000242.1:0-12728 GCA_041180785.1 Bacteroidota bacterium
ATGTTTATTAATTTGTTTTATCGTCCTATTCGAATGCTTGCGGATCGATTCAATACCTTACAAATGGGAATTGTTTCCACGGAACGTATTTTAGGATTATTAGATTCAGAAGAATATATATTGAACAATGGCCAGACCAAGGCTGAACAATTGAAAGGAAATATTGAATTTAAAAACGTATCCTTTGCGTACAATGAACCAGAATATGTTGTTAAACAGGTTAGTTTTGACGTTAAAAAAGGCAAAACATTAGCTATTGTGGGTGCTACAGGAGCAGGTAAATCCTCTATAATCGGATTATTGAATCGATTTTATGATGCGCAAGCCGGTGATATTTTAATTGATGGGGTGGAAATCAAAACCTATGATATTCATAGCTTACGAAATAATATTGCGGTTGTCTTACAAGATGTATTTTTGTTTAGTTCAACAATTGCCTATAACATTCATTTAGGAGATCCTTCCATTACTCAAGCTCAAATTGAAAAAGCTGCAAAGGCGGTTGGAATACATGATTTTATCCTAACGCTTCCGGGCGGTTATGACTACCAAGTAATGGAACGCGGTGCAACTTTAAGTGTTGGTCAGCGACAATTAATTTCCTTTGTTCGTGCCTTGGTACGAAATCCCAAAATTATTGTGTTAGATGAGGCGACTTCTTCTATTGACTCTGAATCCGAAACCATGATTCAACAGGCAATCTCTACCTTGATGAAAGGTCGTACTTCTGTTGTTATTGCTCATCGATTATCTACCATCAAACATGCTGATCAGATTTTAGTGATGGATAAAGGTGAGATTAAGGAAAAGGGGAGTCACGAAGAATTATTGTTACAAAATGGCTTATATGCCCAACTTTATGAATTACAATTTTCAAAGCAATTAAATGCTTGATTTAATTGCTTATCTTTGTTGCTATGAAATTGAATAATGCCTTACTACTTGGATTTGTGTTAATGTTAACATTAAGTTCTTGTGGAAAATTTGAAAAATTTAGAAAGTCGGCCAGCTTACCTAAAAAGTATGAGGCTGCCATAAAATATTACAAAACGAAAGAGTTTGATAAAGCAGGTATCCTTTTCGATGAAATATTACCGCTAATGAAAGGTGATTCTACGCAGGAATTAGCCACTTTTTATCAAGCTAAATGCGATTTTGAATTAGGGAATTACACCTTAGCAGGTACCCATTTTAAGAAGTTTGCAGAAGTGTTTTCGCGTTCTGAGATGGCTGAAGAATCAATTTACATGGCGGCCTATTCCATGTTTAAAGATTCGCCTAATTATAATTTGGACCAGGCAGCTACCTTGTCTGCCATCAATGAATTGCAAGGGTACATTAACAATTATCCAGAATCTAAATTCAGAGAGGATTGTACAAAAATGATTAAGGATCTTCGTAAGAAGTTAGAAAAGAAAGCCTTTGAAAAAGCTAAACTTTATTTTAAAACTTCACCTTTTAATATTGCAGCTTTGAAGTCGGCTGTAATTGAGGCAACAAATTTTCAACGCGATTTCCCAGATTCGGAATTTAATGAAGAAGTGGCTTTTTTGAAGTTGCAATCTCAATTTGCTTTGGCTAAAACAACCATTGAAACCAAGCAAAGAGAGCGATATGAAGAAGCAGGGAAATTTTATTTAGAATTAATCGATAAGTATCCTAAAAGTGCATTTTTGCCCCAAGCAGAAAAAATGTATTCCGAAAGTCTGAAAGAGGCTGAACGAATTGCTAAATTAGAAGCTGAATACAAAGCGCTACAAGAAAAGGAAAAATCAAATACGTCTAAAGTGGCAACAAGTCCAAAATAGTATTTATTCAAAAAAAATCGTAAATTGCACAAAATTTAATATTTGAAAAGATGTCTAAGATTCAAACAAATCCTTCGATCATAACTAGAGATTCAGATAAAATTGCCGCTAAGACGGGTAATGTGTATGAGTCAGTATCGATTATTGCTCAAAGAGCACGTCAGATTTCAAGCAAAATGAAAGAAGAATTATCAGGTAAATTATCTGAATTTGCTTCTTCTGTAGATAACTTGGAAGAGATTTTTGAAAATCGTGAGCAAATTGAAATTTCAAAATATTACGAGCGATTACCAAAACCAACATCCTTAGCAATTGATGAATTCATGGCTGATAAAGTAGCTTTTAGAGTTCGTGATGAAGAGGAAGCTTCAAAATAATGAAATAAAAATATGCTAAAATCCCGACTTCGAAAAGGTCGGGATTTTTTTTATACCAAAAAGCAAGTAATTTCGTTTCAGAATCAAAGATTAT
Source organism: Bacteroidota bacterium (assembly GCA_041180785.1). Taxonomy (GTDB): domain Bacteria; phylum Bacteroidota; class Bacteroidia; order Cytophagales; family Spirosomataceae; genus Sandaracinomonas. The sequence continues at coordinate 2,280 of JBEGQV010000242.1, forward strand.
GAAATACTTTTTTGCCACTATTGTTTTATTTTTTGTTGCTCATTTGGTGATTGCCCAAGAAATTCAGGCAACAGTTAGTATCAATACCGAACAATTACAAATTGATCAGCAAAGAGGAGGCGGGCAAATCTATCCGGAAATTCAGCGAATCATGCAAGATTTTATCAATGGTCGGAGATGGACCAACGATACCTATACGCAAGAAGAAAAAATCAAACTAAATATTAATCTTATTCTAACAAAAGCAACTTCTCAGGGAGAATTTGAGGCAAATGCACGTGTGCAAGTTCTTCGTCCTGTTTTTGGTACAACTTATGAAACTATTATTTTAAATTTAGTCGATAAGGCCTTTAATTTTAAATACCAAACGGGTACTCCTATTACGTATAATGACAATAGTTACCTCGATAATTTAGGCTCGATTTTGGCCTATTATGCCAATTTAGCCTTAATTTATCAATACGATTCGTTTGGGAAGTTAGGTGGAGATCCATATGTTCAAAAATTATATAATTTGACCAATTTGGCTCAAAACAATGCTGGTGGGTGGGGTAGTGCCAATGATATCCGAAGTAGGGTTGGAATTGCAGAGGCATTAATTAATCAACAATTGACAGGAGTTCGTGAGGCAAACTACCAATACCATCGCATACTTTTGGATACATTTAAAGATAAACCCGATGAAACACGTGAAGGAATTGTTGAGTTACTAATGAACTTACGTCAAATCAATCAAGTGCGACCTGGTTCTGCTACAATTCGTTTATTTTTTGAATCCAAAGGCGATGAATTGTTTAATATCATGGACGAAGCATCTGCTTCCTTACGTCAGCAAACCTTTGCCTATATGAGTTTGTTGGATCCTTCAAAAACAGAAATGTATCGGAAACTTATTAGGTAAGAAGTTAGAAGTTAGAATTTCTGACTTCTGACTTCTAACTTCTTACTTCAATAATATACGCCTCCTCCGTCTTATCCGTTACTTTGAAACGATTGTCAATTCGGTGACCAATGACCCAAACGACTGACCCTTTCGAGAGCAGTAAATAGGTGTCTTGTTTTTTGAGGAGCGGGACTTTTTTGTCGGTTAAAAAATCAGAGATTAATTTCTTTTGGTTCATGCCTAAAGGACAAAACCAATCACCTTCTTGATATTTTCTAATTTCCAGTGGAAATTCTAGTTTTTCTGCATCTAAACAAGCAATATTTTTGGTAGTTGGTATTTCAAAATCTTCGGTTTTCTCTTCAAAATATAACAGAAGTGTTTGTTCGTTCAGATGGACTTCCTCATCTTCTTCTTGGATAATAATCGGTCGAAAAGCTTGTTGATTTTTTGTTTTAACGACCCATTGTTTTCGGTCGATATTTAGCTGATGGGTGGGTGAGTCGAAAAGTTTGCCAACAGCTCCTTCTTGTTCTGCTTTGAAAATCAATTCAATTTGGTCAAAATTGAAGTTGATCGATTGAAGAAACTTGCTACATAGCACCTTGTTTTTATACATTGTCAGGTCAATGTTTTGTACCATCAGTAGCTCGTCTGAATCATGATTTAAGTGCTCCTTTGCCCAAAAATCATATTCTTCTTCTATCCAATGCTCAATATCAATTACTTTTTTTGCATTTTCAGCAATGGTTTTATCAATCGACGGGTTTAATTCCATCAATTTGGGCATTACTTCTTGTCTGATAAAATTCCTAGCATACTTGCTCGATAGATTACTTGAATCTTCTCGCCAAGCTAACTTATATTGCACCACCGTATCAAATATTTGCTCCTGAGAAGCAAAGGCAATGGGTCGGATAATGTTGCCATTGGTGATTGGAATTCCGTGGTACCCTGCTAGGCCGGTCCCTCTACTTAAATTGAATAATACCGTTTCTGCTTGATCTAATCGATGATGCGCCGTTGCAATTTTTTGAAAATTTTCTTTTTGTGAAATTTCTTCAAACCATTGATAGCGCAGCATACGAGCTGCTTGCTGGATACTAATCTTTTCAGCTTCTGCGAATGCCTTGGTTTCAAACTGAATGTTATAAAAAGGAACTTTTAAGGATTTTGCAAATTTCTTAACAAATACCTCATCCTCCATTGATTCTTCCCCTCGTAAACCAAAATTTACATGGGCAATACCAAACTCATAATCGGTTAATGAAAATAATTTGGCCATCACCATACTGTCGATTCCTCCACTTACCGCCAAAAGTATTCGATCTTTTTTTGTAAATAATTGATGTTTTTCAATAAATTGGTTGAAATCTTCCAGCATAAAATTGGTAACTTGCAAGCTAATTAATCTGCGAAATTACAAATTCGCAATGGGAATGATTGTAAAAAAGGTTTCTTTCTTCATATTTTTCTTCTTGATGAGCTATTTTGGCTTTGGCCAAAGTCAGATTTTCATTATCCATTCGGATAGTTTGAAGGGTAATAATGAATTTAAAGAATTAATGGGTCGTGTATCGCTTCAGCAAGGCACTACTATACTTACTTGTAAACAAGCCGTTTTTAATAGCCTTACCAATAATGTGCTTGCCTATGGGAATGTGAAAATCATCCAGGCAGATACGGTAACAATTACGGGGGATACGGCTATTTATAATGGTGATATGCGACAAGCCTTTGTTTCAGGCCGCGTAAAATTAGATGATCATACCATTGTATTAAATACTCCTAAACTCAACTATGATTTGAATACGCGTTTTGCCGATTACAATGCAGGGGCTCGTATCATCGATAAAAAATCAACACTAACAAGTAAAGAAGGAGTGTATAACACCATTACGAAGAATTTTTTGTTCAGAAAAAATGTGAAAGTGGTCGACAAGGAAGGTGGTTCATTGAAGGCAGATTCCTTACGATATAATACGCTTTCTAAAGAAGCGTATTTCATTTGTCCTACGCAGATTGTTAATAAAAAAGATACCGTTTTTACTTCAAAAGGATTTTACAATACGCAAACTAAAGTGTCCAATTTTTCGGGTCGATCAACCGCGAAAATGGAAGATTTTACCCTAACAGGCGATACCTTATTTTATGATTCTCCAACAAAAATTGGTGTTGCAAAGGGGAATGTAGAATTTGTTAGTAAAAAGGATAAAGTCATTTTAACCGGTGATCAAGGGAGATATGCGGGGAATACGGGGATAACTCGTGTGTTTGGACATGCACTCATGCGAAATGCGATGGAGAAAGATACCCTATATATGACGGCCGACACCCTCGTTTCTTTCGAATCGAAAAAAGATTCAGTCCGAAAATTATATGCTTATAAAAATGTACTTATATACAAGTCGGATCTTTCAGGGAAATGCGATTCTTTGGGTTATGATGTAAAAGACTCCGTCATACATTTTTATCAAAAACCAATTCTTTGGACCAAAGATTCACAATCGCAAGCCGACTCCATGTCGATTTTTATTGCCCATCAACAAGTGCAAGAAATGCGATTGAGAGGACATTCTTTTGTTATATCAGAAGACTCATTGCATCAGTTTAATCAAATAAAGGGTCGCAAAATATTGTTGTTGTTTAAAGAAGATGCTAAATTGAGTCGAGTGAATGTGGAAGGAAATGGGGAAAGTGTTTACTATGTGGTAGATGACAAAAAAGTGACAACCGGATTAAATCGAGTGGAATGTAGCCGTATGAATCTGTTTTTTGAAGATAATCAGGTGAAGAAAATAAAATTCATTACCAAGCCTGAAGCAAAATTTATTCCGCCAAAAGAATGGAAAGAAGATCTACTAAATTTGGATGGATTTAATTGGCGCATTAAAGATAAGCCTAGCCTCGAAATGCTACTTGAAAAGTTAAAATATATTAAAAAGTAGCCTTTTGTCCCTTAAAATAGCACGTTCGACTATTTTGACTTTCCTTTATACTTTTTTAGATGTAATTTCGTTTAAGTTCTTTTTATGAAAAAACGTCTACTACCTATTTCATTCATTGTTTTGATGTGTTGTTTTTCAACATCAGGTAGTGCATTTGTTTCTGATTCCAAAGGAATTCATCCTACTGAGGATTCCTATTTATTCAAAAGTGCTCAATTGACCGTTAGTCATTTGTATCCAAATCCAGCGTTTGATTACGTGGACATCGATGTTCAGGTAAATGCAAATTTTTCTGAAATTAAATTGGTGATTTTTAATATCCTAGGCCAAGAGGTAAAAGTGGTCAATTTAGATTCCAATCTTCGAACGCAACGCATCAATTTAAGAGAACTTAATCCAGGAATGTATCCTTATCAATTAGTGGTAGACGGAAAGTCGCTCGTAACGAAGAAATTGATTGTGAAATAATTGTTAATTGTTAATCATAATTAAATATTACAATTAACAATTAACAATTACGAATTAACAATTATAATGAAGCGGCACTTCTCTTGATGAATGCAGTTAAATCAGCACCTGTAAGTAGGTTTTGAGATAATAAGGCAAGGTCAGCGATTTGTTTAGCCAAAGCTTCTCTTACCTCTTCATCGCTTTCGTTTGCTAGTTTTTCAATTAAGGGATGGTTGCCATTTACAGAGATTTGATAGGTTGATGGCATTGCACCAAACATTCCATTCCCTCCACCGCTGCGTTGCATATCATTCATGCGGCGCATGAATTCATTTTGTGTGACAATGGCAGGTAATTCATCAGCCGACATTCCCTCAATTTCAACAACTTTTGATGTATCATTTAATACCTTTACAAAAGTAGATTTGACGGTTTCTTTTTGTTTGTCAGATAAAAGCACTTCTAATTTGGTGCCCGTATCAATTAATTTATCTACGGAATCAGCATCTACACGTTTCCATTGTACCTCTTGGTTTTTGTATTCCATTTGGTTGATAAAGTGACTATCAATCATGGAATTCATCTTTAAAACGGAGTATCCTTTTTGTTTGGCAGATTGAATAAAGGCATCTTGTTGCTGAAGATCAGTTGCATACAAGAATATTTTTTTGTTGTCTTTATCGGTTTGTGCAGCTTGAATTGATTCTTCATATTCCTGAACTGTAAAATACTTGCCATCTGTATCTTGCAATAGGCAAACATCTTTCGCTCGTTCGTAGAATTTCTCATCTGAAATCAAGCCATATTTGATGAACAATCCGATGTTTTCGAATTTTTCTTCAAAGGCTGTTCGGTCAGCTTTGAAAAGGTCATGTAATTTATCGGCTACCTTTTTCGTGATGTGGCTGGTGATTTTCTTAACATTCGAATCTGACTGAAGGAATGATCTTGAAACATTTAATGGGATATCTGGTGAGTCAATTACACCATGTAATAACATTAAAAATTCTGGAACCACATCTTTTACTTCGTCGGTAATGAAGACTTGTCGAGAATATAATTGAATTTTTTCCTTTTGAACCTGGAATTCGTTTTTAATCTTAGGGAAATACAGAATACCTGTTAGGTTAAACGGATAATCTACATTTAAATGAATCCAGAAAAGTGGTTTTTCTTGGAATGGATATAATTCGTCATAAAATTTCAAATAATCCTCATCTGTTAAGTCAGCAGGATTACGCGTCCATAAAGGATTGGTATTGTTGATGATTTTTTCTTGAAATTCTATTTCTACTGGCAGGAATTTGCCATATTTTTCTAAAATAGATTTTAAACGGAATTCATCTAAAAATTCCTCGGAATCTTCCGCAATGTGTAGGATGATGTCAGTTCCTCTTTCTTTTTTCTTTGCAGAGGAGATTTCAAATTCGGTGCTACCATCGCAAATCCAACGTGCAGCTTCAGCACCTTCTTGATGCGATTTGGTAATTATTTCTACTTCTTTGGCCACCATAAAGGCTGAATAAAAGCCAAGTCCAAAATGACCAATAATGGCTTGTTCATCTCCTTTATCTTTGTATTTTTCAACAAATTCTGTAGCACCCGAAAAGGCAATTTGATTGATGTATTTTTTGATTTCCTCTGCAGTCATACCAATACCATTGTCTGAAATTGTGATGGTTTTGGCATCTTTGTCGAAACTAACCTTAACTTTTAATTCTCCTAATTCTCCACTGAATTCACCAATTGAATTCAAACGCTTGATTTTTTGTGTTGCATCAACCGCATTAGAAACCAATTCTCTTAAAAAAATCTCATGGTCTGAATACAAGAACTTCTTAATGATTGGAAAAATGTTTTCGGTGTGGATTGAAATATTACCCTTTTCTTTCATTGTGATTAAAATTTAATTCTAATTTTGGGAAACTATCAAAATCAATACCAAGTCCACAAAATGTGTCATAATGTCAGTTGTAAAACAATAAAATATAAAATTGTGTACACAATTTTGATTTTTATTTGTTCTTTATCTCAAAGCCTTTTGGCGCAACAAGAAGCTCTTCGAATGATGTATCCCATGATGCCGTTGGGTATCAATCCTGCCAAAGCAGGCACATCGAAGGTTGCTTCCGTAAGTGGATTTTATCGAAAAAAGCCCTTGTTTTCTGTGCCAGGACTAACAAGTTTGTCACAGCAATATTTGAGTTTTGATATGCCCATTCAAGATGAATCGTGGGGGATAGGATTTTTAGGCTTTAATTCCTCTCAAGCATTTGCAGATGGAACAGGTGCGATTGCCTCTAATTTGGGAATTGCGGGTGTTGCCTCAAAGCATTTTCTTTTTGGAGAAGATCAACAAGTTTCTATTGGTGCTAATATCGGGGTCAATCAAAAGCCTGTCATAACAGCAAATGGCAATACGGTGTTAAAGGGGAGTTATGGGTTAGGTTTTCTTTATCAGTATAAAAACCTGCAAGTTGGGATTTCCCGACCAAGTGCTTATATGGAAAGTGGCCTTGCGACAACAGCTCCCATCTATGGTCAAGCGGAAGTGCTATTGGATCTTTCTTCGGGAGATAAGGTTCGATTGGGTTCGGTGGTCCGACATCTTAACGCTAATGGAATTTCAGACACGAAAATTGATTTATATGGGGTTTATTGGTTGAATGAGGTGGTGGGGATTGGAGCTTGGTATTTAACGACAGGGGCTGAAATGGGAAATGCTGCTTTACTTGGAAGTGCACAAGTTGCCCTGGGTCGAAATTTTATGGTTTCCTATGCCTATGATTTTTTAGGCAAAAGCATTACATCGAGTTCTCTTTCATCGAGTAGTTTAAGCTCAAATGATAGCAGTTCAGGATTTCATCAAATCGGCATTCGATATGAAATCGATTTAGGGAATGGAAAGATCAATCGATTTCGGCCCTAAGGTGTAAATTCATTAGATTAATCAAAGATAAAATTTAGCTTTTTTAAGATTTGGGATTCATCAAATGAACATGGATTTTTTCAGCAGAAATTTGTGTTTATTTTATTAAAAAACGAAGATTTTTTTTCGGTAAAGTAAAGTATGCTTTGTAACTTGCAAAGATATTTTAGTAAGAAGATATATTTAACTTATGGATTCATTTTCCTTTATAGCAAATGCGGATACGCAGGTAATTTCGGACCTGTATGATGCATATAAAAAAGATATTACCTCAGTAGATAATAGTTGGCAAGATTTCTTTAAAGGTTTCGATTTTGCGCAGACTTGGCAAGAGGCGATGGTTGGTGCAGGAGATGTAGATGCAACACATGTTCAGAAAGAGATGGCAGTGATTAGTTTGATCAAGGCTTTTCGTTCGCGTGGGCACTTGTTGGCGAAGACAAATCCGGTAAGAGAAAGAAAAAATCGTGAGCCACGTTTGTCAATTCAGGATTATTCTTTGACAGATGCTGATTTAGATACCATATTCCAAGCAGGGTCATTTTTGGGACTTGGTGCTTGTTCTTTGCGTAAAATAGTAGACTCATTAAACACCATTTATGCGGGTTCCATTGGATTCGAATATTCGTACATCCGTGAAATGAAAGCCAAAGAGTGGTTAAGAAATAAGATTGAAAAAGAAGCTTTGTCCTTCAATCCGAGTATTGAAGAAAAGAAACAAATTCTTCAGAAATTAAACGAAGCTGTTGTTTTTGAAAACTTCTTAGGTACAAAATATTTAGGACAGAAAAGATTTGGTTTAGAGGGTGGTGAAAGTACGATTGCCGGTTTAGATGCGATCATCAACAAAGCAGCAGATGGAGGGGTGAAGGAGGCAATGATTGGGATGGCCCACCGTGGTCGTTTGAATGTATTGGCTAATATCATGCACAAGTCTTATGAGGCAATATTTGATGGTTTTGAGGGAAATGTGCCTGATGAAATTCATGGAGACGGTGATGTAAAATACCATTTAGGATACTCTTCTAAACATATATCTCCTTCTGGAAAAGAGATAGCGATTAAATTGGCACCTAATCCGTCACACCTAGAAGCGGTGAATCCATTAGTAGAAGGATTTTGTCGCGCTAGGGCAGATGCATTATACGGTAAAAATTATGATGAGGTATTGCCCATATTAATTCATGGTGATGCAGCGGTTGCCGGACAAGGGATTGTGTACGAAGTGACACAAATGGCTAAATTAAAAGGATATACTACAGGTGGAACAATACATTTTGTGATCAATAACCAAGTTGGATTTACAACTGATTTTGAAGATGCTCGTTCGTCGATTTATTGTACCGATGTCGCAAAAATAATTGATGCACCCGTTTTTCACGTAAATGGCGATGATCCAGAAGCGGTAGTTTTTGTGTCGAGAATGGCAGCAGAATTCCGTCAGGAGTTTAATCGCGATGTGTTTGTTGACATGGTGTGTTACCGTAGAAATGGTCACAATGAGTCAGATGAGCCGCGTTTTACGCAACCTACATTATATGCAAATATTTCAAATCATCCGAATCCAAGAGAGATTTATACCCAAAAATTAATCAAGCGCGGGGATATTGATGCGAAGTTGGCTGAACAAATGGATGCCCATTTTAAAGGTGAGTTGCAAGCTCGTTTGGATATGGTGAAGCAGAAAGTTCGTCCTCCTTATATTCCTTTAAAATTGGATAATCGTTGGTCGGAATTGCGATATGCTGAACCAAAAGATTTTGAACAATCACCTGAAACAGGAATTGATCAACAAGTGATTGATAAAGTAGCTAAAGCCTTAACTACCTTGCCCAAAGGATTTGTGGCTCTGAAGCAGATTGAAAAAGTAGTGGCAGATCGTCAAGTGTTTTTTGATAAAGGACAATTGAATTGGGCAACTGCAGAGTTGTTAGCCTATGGTTCAATCTTGGTAGAAGGTAAGTCAGTACGATTGTCAGGACAAGATGTTCAACGAGGTACCTTCTCTCATCGTCATGCAGTCTTGCACGATGCCAATACGAATGAAAATTATTGTAATTTAAATCACATCGAGGAAGGTCAAGAAACGATCAGTATTTACAATTCGTTACTTTCTGAATATGGTGTGTTAGGATATGAATTTGGATATGCTTTGGCCAATCCAGATGCATTGGTAATATGGGAAGCACAGTTTGGCGATTTTGCCAATGGAGCGCAAACGATGATTGATCAGTTTGTGAGTTCACATGAATCCAAATGGGGAACACAAAATGGATTGGTGATGTTGTTGCCTCATGGGTATGAGGGCCAAGGACCAGAGCATTCCAATGCTCGTCCTGAGCGATTCTTACAATTAGCGGCAGAAGATAACGTAGTAGTGGCCAATTTGACTACCCCTGCGAATATTTTCCATGCGATGCGTCGTCAATTGGCCTGGGAATTTAGAAAACCATTGATTGTGATGTCGCCTAAATCCATCTTCCGTCATCCGAAAGTGGTTTCTCCTATCGAAGATTTCAGAAAAGGTAGATTCCAAGAAGTGATTGGTGATAGCTATGCCGACAAAGCGAAAGTAAAGAAAGTATTGTTGTGTTCGGGTAAAGTATTTTACGATTTACAGGAAAAACAAGAAGCGGATAAGCGAAAAGATGTAGCCATCATTCGTTTAGAGCAATTACATCCTTTACCAACGAAGCAGATTGAAAAAGAATTGGCGAAATATAAAAATGCTGATTTGTATTTTGTGCAAGAGGAGCCAGAAAACATGGGATATTGGTCATACATTATTCGTGAATTTGGTTTTACTCGATTCAAGGGTTTAATTGCTCGTAAGAAATCGTCTTCTCCTGCAACAGGATTTTTGAAAGTACATGGGGTTGAACAAGCTGCCCTTTTAAATAAAGCGTTTGAATAATTAAAAATATAAAGCCTTAGTAATATGGCCATAGAGATGAAAGTGCCCCCGGTGGGCGAATCAATTACCGAAGTTACCGTTGCCACTTGGAATAAGAAAGATGGTGATGTTGTCAAATTAGATGAGGTTTTATGCGAGCTTGAATCGGATAAGGCAACCTTTGAATTGCCTGCAGAAGCAGAGGGTATTTTGCGCATTGTCGCGAAAGAGGGAGACGTTTTACCAATCGGTGCAGTTATTTGTACCATTGAGGCGTCAACTACAGCAGCAGCTCCAAGTGCCCCGGTACAAGATGCTGCACCTGTTGCAGCGCCAGCTGCAAGTG
>JBEGQV010000243.1:0-10937 GCA_041180785.1 Bacteroidota bacterium
ATTAACTGCGGACGTGAGATTCAAGTTGTTCATCAAATGAACCAAGGTCCCGACCATCCTGTCAATATCTTCCATCCGGAAAGTCATTACTTAAAGGGTTTTGTTTTACGGATTAAATAAAATATTAATTAATCAATAAATCTAAATAATCGACTCCATCTAATTTTTCCGGAAAACAAACCTTTGTTTGGATCTAAGGACATCCAGATAAAAACAGGCTTTCCAACTACATGATCGTATGGCACAAATCCCCAAAAACGCGAATCTGCAGAATTGTGGCGATTATCTCCCATCATAAAATAATAATCTTGTTTAAAAGTATATTCCTTTAATTGAGCACCATCTTGAAATATTTTTCCTGCAGCAATCGTAATATTTTCATTCGATTCATACTTTTGTATGGCTTCACCATAAGTTGAAACATTTGCTGCAGTCAACTGAATTTTCATTCCTTTTGCTGGCACTTTTAAAGGGCCATAAAAATCTCTATTCCATTTGAAATGAATGGTATCATGTGGAAAAAAATCAGGAGCTGTTAATCCTTTGGGATCTTTAAAGGCATCTTTAACAATTGTAGCACCTTTAACTCTAGATAAAATTTCATTTACCACAGTCTGACTTGCATTCACTTTATAACCTACCAATTGGTTGGTACTATCTGCTAAAGGAGCCCAATCCGCAGCTTCTAAATTATTAAATACATCAGGGGCATTTCGAACACCAAATTCATCAAAAAATGAATCATCAAGTACCTCTTTGGTCTTAATATAAACTGGATGTTGCATTCGCACAGGGTTTGCCATTGCCTTTCCATTTACGAATACTTGTTGATCATTTACTTGAATCACATCGCCAGGTGTACCAATACATCTTTTTACATAAAACGTACGTAAATCTACCGGTGCATCACCATCTTCTTCAAAATTGGGTACATTGAAAACAACAGGATCACCTGATTTGATAGAAGTAAAACCAGGCAAACGATAAATGGGTAAATCTAACCAACGTAAATAACTCGGAATATTGGTAAACCAAATTTTCTGATGGGTTAAAGGTAACTGCAAAGGTGTTTTAGGTGTACGAACACCATAATGAAGTTTACTAACAAACAAAAAATCACCCACCATCAATGAACTCTCCATGGATGGTGTTGGAATTGTATAGGCTTCAAATAAAAAGAAACGAATCAATGTTGCTGCTATAACAGCAAACGTAACTGAATCCAACCATTCTCTGAAAGCTGATTTTTGTTTTTTAGGTTTGGTATTTGTATTCATTTTTTATAAAATTCCCTTGATATATTGTTATAAATTTATTTACCCGGGGTTTCACCCCGGGCTATTATAAATAAACCCCTTTGGGGTTTGTTGCCTTTTTTAACTTTTCACTTATCACATTTCACTTAAAAGATTTTCCATTCCAAGAATTCCTTTTTTATCTTTTACCCATTCAGCAGCTATTACAGCACCTAAAGCAAAACCTTGTCGAGAAAAAGCCTCATGCGTTATTTCAATTTGGTCGACTTTAGAAATATATTTAACCGCATGGGTACCGGGTATTATTGATTCGCGCTGACTCCAAATTGCCACTTCATCAGCTGCAGGAATTTCATTGTTCACCCATTTTGTTTTGGTAGGATATGTTTCAATGATTCCTTCTGCTATAGTAATGGCTGTTCCACTTGGACTATCTTTCTTTTCGAGATGATGAATTTCATTTGTATAAATATCATATTCGGAATGATTTTTCATCAAACTTGCCAAAAATTTATTCAATTTAAAGAATAAATTAACGCCAATTGAATAATTGGAAGCATAAAAGAAAGTTGCATTGTTAACTTTTGTTAAATCCTCTATATCAGATTTTTTTTCTAACCAACCTGTTGTTCCGCAAACGACAGGAATCTGCTTTTTGATACATTTAACCAAATTCCCATATGCAGAAATCGGATTAGAAAACTCAATGGCTACATCAGCATCATTCAGGGTAATGCCATCTAATTCGGTTTGATTATCAATATCAATTTTAGCAACAACTTGGTGCCCTCTTTCCAAGGCAATCTTTTCGATTTCCCTCCCCATTTTGCCATAGCCAATTAATACTATTTTCATAAAATTTATTTAAACTGAAATGAAAAACTAAGTCCAGCAACTATATTATTTTGATTTGTATGGAAATCAACCTGAGGTTTTACCTTCAAGCTAATATCATCCGTTACATCAAAAGTACGCAAATGTGCACTAACATTTGCATCCACGACATTAAATGCCCATGCAACTAGCATACCAATATAAGTAAAATCTCTATTTCGATGAAAACCATCGACAATTCGCTTGAGCTGATTGGCATCTAACTCCCTTGTAATCCCATCCTCATACGTAACCGGTACAGTATTAGGTGGCGTATAGCTTGGGTCTTCCGGATGCGGTGAAACGGTCCAGTAATAATCTCGATATTTTTGATATCGATCATTATTGTATTTGGCTATTAAACCAAGCGTCACAAATGCTCCAGCAACAAGAGGCAATTTCCAATACTGACGATTATATGCTTGCCCAAATCCGGGAAAAACCATCGATCGTATTGTAGCTACTCGAGGAATAATTTTGTGCTTGACAACCTTGCTGGCAATTGAACTATCTTGCATGTTGCCACGCAATGTGTCTATATTTCCAAAACAAGATGCTTTTGTAAATAAAATGAAAAAACTCAAAAAAATGATTAAGCGAAATCGCAACATTCGATTATTGAATTGCCTTTAATAATTTATCCAATTCCTCTTGTGATTTAAATTGAATTTTAATTTCTCCCTTTCCATTTTCGTTCATTTTAAAACTCACATTTGAATGAAAAAATGTTGAAAATGCAGCTTGGTACTTTTTGATATCATTCACATTAACGATACCTTTTTGTGGTATTTCACCACTTTTACCTAAACTTCGGATCGCCTCTTCTAATTTTCGAACAGACCATTCTTCTTGCAAACATCGATCAAACAACTCCATTTGATCCTCTTGCTTTTCCACTGCAACTAAACTTCTTGCATGTCCCATCGAAAGTTTATTATCACGAATAGCAACTTGAATTTCAGTTGGCAATTTTAATAAACGTAAATAATTGGTCACCGTAGAACGATTTTTTCCTACGCGTTGTCCAAGATCTTCTTGTTTTAAATGGCACTCATCCATTAATAATTTATAGGAATGAGCAATTTCCATGGCATTTAAATTCTCTCGTTGAATATTTTCAATCAAAGCCATTTCAATCATTTGTTGCTCATCTGCTGTACGCACATAAGCAGGAATCTTTTCCAATCCAGCTATTTTTGAAGCTTGAAGTCTTCTTTCCCCAGAAATTAATTGATATTTTCTTGGAGCAATTTTGCGAACAGTAATAGGTTGAATGATTCCTTGAATACGAATTGACTCTGCTAAATCATTCAATGCTTCCTGTTCAAAATGCTCTCTTGGTTGATATGGATTTGTTTCTATTAACTGTAATGGAATTTCCTCCATCATCCCAATAGACTCTAAATTAGATGACAGTTCACTATTCATTGTACCCAATACCGAGCTAGAATCTTCTAACAAAGCACTTAATCCTCTACCTAATCCAATTCTTTTCTTAGAATTTGCTTCTTGTTTAGCACTCATAGTTAAACTGTTTCTAATAATCCATTTTTACGCACAATTTCACGTGCAAGATTCAAATAACTCACAGATCCTTTACTTTCTGCATCGTGTAATATAGCCGGAATTCCAAAACTTGGCGACTCAGACAAACGTATATTTCTTGGAATGATCGTTTCAAAAACCATATTTTTAAAATGCTGATTAACTTCATTCACAACTTGATTCGATAAACGAAGTCGTAAATCATACATTGTCAACAAAATTCCTTCAATGATTAATTTTGTATTCAATCGCGATTGAATGATCTTTATGGTATTTAATAATTTACCTAAACCTTCTAAGGCGTAATATTCACATTGAACAGGGATGATCACAGAATCAGCTGCTGTTAAACTGTTAATGGTGATTAAACCTAAAGAAGGGCTACAATCCATAATTATAAAATCAAATTGTTCACGTATTCCTTCTAAAACATCCCTCATCTTTCCTTCACGATTCGTCAAATTGATCATTTCAATTTCAGCACCTACTAAATCGATATGAGACGGAATAATAGATAAATTAGGAACCTCGGTTTCTACCAATGCTTCTTCTACTTTTGCAAGTCCAACCATGCATTCGTAAATGCTATTTTTTACATCTTTCGGATTTAATCCTAATCCAGAAGTAGAATTAGCTTGCGGATCTGCATCAATGATAAGGGTTTTAAAATCCAATGCAGCTAAACTTGCAGATAAATTGATGGCTGTGGTAGTTTTTCCAACGCCACCCTTCTGATTAGCAATAGCAATAATTTTACCCATTAGAATTGTCGTTTACATTTGTCCAATTGAACCGACAATATTACAAAATTCCTTTCAAAATTTTGGGGAAATTTGTAAAATTAAATAGTAAATTGCCAAATCAATAGCTAAACCCATTTTATGTCAACAACTAACACTTCTCATCCAAAAGGACTCTATGTATTATTTTCTGCAGAAATGTGGGAGCGTTTTAATTTTTATGGAATGCGCGCCCTTTTGGTCTTATTCTTGGTCAATGCACTTTCCTTCAAACAAGATGAAGCATCCATTTTATACGGTGGATTTTTAGGATTGAGTTACATCACTCCTATGTTAGGTGGTTATATTTCTGACCGATATTTAGGAAACCGAAATTGCATTATTTTAGGTGGACTCATTATGGCCGTTGGTCAGTTGTTTTTATTTAGTTCTGCAAGTTCATTTGGAAGTAGTATTGCCTTTGCGACTAATTTAATGTGGATTGGTCTTGCTTTTCTCATTTTTGGAAATGGATTTTTCAAACCAAATATTTCTTCAATGGTGGGGCATCTGTATGAAAAAGGTGATGCTAAACTCGATTCTGCTTTTACAATCTTTTATATGGGAATTAATTCTGGTGCTTTTTTGGGCATGTTGATTTGTCCAATTATTGGTGATGTTAAGCTAGCAGATGGAACACGCGTAATTGAAGCATTCAAATGGGGATTTATGGCTGCTGGAATTGCTATGCTTATTGGTACCATTAGTTTTTATTTTTTAAAAAATAAATACATCGAAAATCCCAAAGGAGAACCGATTGGACTAAAACCCATATTTTCCGACAACCAGAAAACTGTAGAAGAATCCGAAAAAGCAAAATTTAGTAACACATCTATCGCAATCACTTTATTAGTTTTCGGAATTTCAGTAAGCATTTTCCATTATTTATTTAAAACGGATGTATCTAATGTGATCAAGGATTGGATTTATCCGGTGATCTACTCGGCTGGAATTAGTTTGGCATTTTTAATCATGACCGACAAAACCATCACAAACATTGAACGTGATCGTATCATTGTTTTATACATCATCTGCTTTTTTGTCATTTTCTTTTGGGCAGCATTTGAACAAGCTGGTTCATCTTTAACTTTTATCGCAGATCAACAAACTGATTTGCATATTTTTGGCATTGAACTACCACCAAGTTCTATCCAAAATGCGAATTCATTTTTCATCATCTTTTTAGCTTTTCCTTTTAGCTGGATTTGGATGAAATTGCAAAAAAGAAACTTAGAACCTAATTCCCCTACCAAGCAATCCATTGGTTTATTATTACTTTCATTAGGCTATTTAATCATTGCCTTACGGGTAAAAGATCTTGGAACTGACAAAATGAATGTGATTTGGTTAATCATTCTGTATTTACTGCATACGATGGGCGAATTATGCTTATCACCAATTGGTTTATCTCTGGTGTCCAAATTGGCTCCAAAAAGATTTTCTTCGTTATTAATGGGTGTTTGGTTTTTAGCAAATGCCGCCGGATATGCCCTTTCTGGTACTTTAGGTGCCTTATTACCACCCCATGAGATGACAGCTTCAAGTCATTTACCATCCTTTTTAGGATTTACCATTCACAATTTATATGAATTTTTCATGGTGTTTGTAATCCTATCTGGCATGGCCGCAATCACCTTGTATTTCCTTTCCATTGGACCTTTAAAGCGAATGATGCATGGGATCAGATAAACTAATATCCTGATACAGTGTCATCGCCACGGGAATCAGCTCCCCCTTGAAGGCGTTGGTTAGGTAACACTAAAATACCTTCCACTAAACCAATGCCTCCAATTGGATTAAATTGATATCCCTTTTTCTGAAGTTTATCTTGCTGCTCTTTTGTAAATCGTGCATTTTCAAAGTTAATTTTATCAGGTTTCCATTGGTGATGAAAACGAGGAAATTCAACTGCTTCTTGCATATTTTTACCAAATTCTAAAACATTAAGCGTTGTTTGAAATACGGATGTAATAATTGTGGAACCTCCTGGAGTTCCTACAACCATTTTCAATTTTCCATTTTCTTCCACAATGGTTGGAGTCATACTCGATAGCATGCGCTTATTCGGTTGAATTTCATTCGCTTTTGAACCCACTAAACCATACATGTTGGGAACACCAGCTTTTGCACTAAAATCATCCATTTCATCATTCAGCAAAAATCCAGCTCCACCCACAAACACTTTACTTCCAAATGAGTTATTTAAGGTAGTAGTTATAGAAACCGCATTTCGATCTGCATCAACAATGGAAAAATGGGTGGTCTCTGGACTTTCATATCCAGGAAAATCTCCTGCTTGAATTTCAGCGCTTGAAGTTGCTTTTTCAAAACTCATGGTAGACATTCGTTTGTCACAATAGGCCGTATCTAACAATTCTTGTAATGGTACTTTCACAAAATCAGGATCCCCTAACCATTTTGCTCGATCGGCATATACTCTACGCTCTGCTTCAACCATGACTTGTATGGTAGAATCAGCACTTGGTCCCCAAGAAGATAAAGGATAATTTTCCACCATTTCAAGGAGTTGTCCCAATGCAACCCCACCGCTTGACGGCGGTGGCATTCCAATCACTTTATACTTTTTATAGGCAGTTTCGATTGGCTTTCTCCATGTCGCTTGATAATTCCGCAAGTCTTTTTTGGTGATTAATCCTCCCGATTTGCGATTTTCACGAACGATTTGTCTAGCAACTTTTCCTTTATAAAATCCTTTCCAACCTCTCGATTCAATTTTTTCAAGCGTTTTTGCCAAATCGGATTGAATGAAAATTTCGCCTTTTTTCCAATCGCCGGTTTCTTTCAACATATAATTTTTACCTGGATTGTATTTTATAAAGTCATTTTTTTGTCGATTTAAACTTCTTGCTTCTTTTTCGGTTAACTCCACACCCTCTTTTGCTAAAACAACTGCAGGATGAACTAATTCTTCCCAAGCTAATTTTCCAAATTTTTGATGCATTGCATAAATTCCCTTTACAGTGCCAGGAACACCAACAGAAAGTATTCCAACTTGTGATTTTTCAGGAATCGCATTTCCATTCTCATCAAGATACATATCCCGATGTCCCTTTGCTGGTGCTTTTTCCCGATAATCAAGTGCATAAGTAGCTCCATCTTGTGAACGATAAACTAAAAATCCACCGCCCCCAATATTTCCAGCTGCTGGATGAACAACAGCAAGAGCAAAATTTACAGCTACAGCTGCATCAATAGCATTTCCTCCCTTTTTTAAAATTTCTGTACCAACTTGAGAGGCAACAGGGTGTGTTGATACCACCATTCCATGGTCCGTTTCAATAAGTGGTTTGGTTGTTTTTTGAGCAAAAGAAAAATAAAAGCTACTAACTAGTATTATCGAAATTTTAAATCGTTTCATAGTTTTTGATGAATTCAAATGAAGAAACTAAATAAATATAAATTGTTGAAATAAAGAAACAAATCCTTCAATTTGGTATAAATAGAATTTAACTATAAATTTGTATTTATTTTATGTTTTCCTAACAAACCGAATTGCAAAAGTGGATATTTTTAAGAAAGTAGTTAATAACATGGGGCCAATTGGAGCCCACGCACATTATTCTCATCATTATTTTTCATTTCCTAAATTAACAGGAGAATTAGGCCCAAGAATGACCTTTATGGGTAAAGAAATGTTAAACTGGTCATTAAATAATTATTTAGGTTTAGCAAATCATCCGGAAGTTAGAAAAGCTGATGCGGAAGCTACTGCAAAATATGGTTTAGCCTATCCAATGGGCGCGCGTATGATGTCTGGTAACACAGATGAGCACGAGGAGTTTGAAAGACAATTAGCAGAGTTTGTAGGGAAAGAAGATGCCTTTTTATTAAATTATGGCTACCAAGGTGTCATGTCAGTCATTGAATGCATGGTGGATCACCGTGATATTATTGTTTATGATGCTGAATCACATGCCTGCTTAATAGATGGTATTCGTTTGCATAAAGCAAAAATGGGAAGTTATTATAAGTTCAACCACAATGACATGGATTCCTTGAGAAAGAACTTAGAAAGAGCTACAAAAGCCGTGCAAGAAACAGGAGGTGGCATATTAGTCATTACGGAAGGAGTTTTTGGAATGTCGGGAAAAGTTGGCTCTTTAGACAAAATAGTAGATTTAAAGAAAGAATTTGATTTTAGGTTATTGGTAGACGATGCACATGGATTCGGTACAATGGGTGCAAATGGTCGCGGTGTTGGAGAACATTTAAACTGTATAGAAGGAATCGACTTATACTTCTCAACATTTGCAAAGTCGATGGCAGCTATTGGTGCCTTTATCGCCGCACCGAAAGACATCATTATGTATTTAAAATACAATATGAGATCTCAAACCTATGCAAAGGCTTTACCGATGCCATTCGTGATTGGTGGAATGAAGCGCTTAGAACTGATTAAGAAACATCCAGAATTGCGTGAAAAGCTTTGGGAAAATGTTCGCTCTTTACAAAAAGGATTAAAAGAAAAAGGATTTGATATTGGTGAGACAACTTCACCAGTTACTCCTGTATTTTTACATGGAGAATATGATATTAAAGCAGTAACTGCATTGGTAAGAGACCTACGAGAAAACATGGGAATCTTCTGTTCAATCGTGGTTTATCCGGTAGTTCCCAAAGGTCAAATCATGTTGAGAATTATTCCAACCTCTTCGCATACTCAAGAAGATATTGAGTATACCACTACTTGTTTTGCAGAGGTTCAAAATAGACTCAAAAATGGCTATTATCGCCAAGATTAATTGATTTTAAGCAGTTTTTTACTGTTTTTTTAACTTTTTGAACTTTTTTTTGCGTTTTTTATAGAAAATAATTTGCACGAAATAAGTTTTTTACTAAATTTCGGTATATAAATGCTTTTAAGGGGGCATTTTATTAACAATCTTATTTTTTACAACCTAAAAATTCAAATTATTATGAGCAGATTTGCACAAGTAAGAGACCTAGTTATGTCATTGGAATCAGATTTCGAAAAATTCTACGACAAAGGAAACCAAGCAGCTGGTACTCGCGTTAGAGGTGGCTTACAAGCATTAAAAACATTAGCTCAAGAAATTCGTACTGAAGTTCAAGCAAAGAAAAATGCTAACTAATTCTCGAATGAATTGACAAAGAAAAAGCCTGAATATTCAGGCTTTTTTTATTTGGTTTGCTTAAAATAATTCTTGATTCATTACTGTCGCTACTCCATCCACCATTAGCTTTCCCCTTTCCATTTCAAAAACTTGTGTTTTAATTTCAGCAGTATGTTTATTGGCATCAATTGTGATCACTTCAAAATAGGCACGATAAGGTAATCCGACATAAACAGGACGTTTGAAATCACTGATTTGTTTTAAATACACAGAACCTTTTCCTGGAAAATCCATTCCCATTACTTTTGAAAATATACTATTGACCAAAGCACCATGTACAATGGGTTTTTTAAATGGCGTATTGGCAGCAAATGCCTCATCCCAGTGTAATGGATTGAAATCACCACTCACCTTACAAAAGTCATTCACATTTTCCTGTGTGAATGAAAAATTTAGTTCATAGTTTGCACCAATTGATATCATATTATTTATTTAAATTAACGAACTTTACGTGATCTTAGTTAAACGTATGATTTGCATCATTTATAATCCAATTTCTGGTAACAAAGGTACTTCTTATCGCGAACAAATTGAGAAGGATTTACAGAAAATTCCAAATTGTCTAATCTTACGTTCAGAATATGTCAATCATGCAACTGAATTGACCCAGCAAGCAATAGCGAGCAATCCTAAAAAAATCATTGTAATTGGAGGGGATGGAACAATCAATGAAGTAGCAAGACAATTGATCTATTCAGAAATACCTTTGGGTATCATTCCAATGGGATCAGGCAATGGATTAGCCAGACACTTGGGCTTATCCCTTGATTTTAAAACTGCCTTAAATTTTGCCTTACAACACCAATCATTTCAAGAAATAGACGTTGCTTACTTAAATGACCAAGCGTTTTTCTGCACAGCGGGTATAGGATTTGATGCGATGGTGGCTAATGATTTTTCAAGAAGAAAAGGAAGAGGTCTACTTAACTACATAAAAGCAAGCTTTGCGATGAATCGTATCTATCAACCGATTCAAGTAAAAATAAAAGAAGAACCTACATTTTCTCCTTTCTTCTCGATTACATTTGCTAATGCGAATCAATTCGGAAATCATGCATTTATATCCCCGGGGTCTAATTTGCAAGACCAGCAATTTGAACTTGTTTGCGTTAAACCCCTGAATTTCATTGAAAAAGCTAAACTTGGAATTAGTCTATTTTTAAAAAACATCCATAAACACCCAAAAGTTACCATTACATCTCAAAAGACCTGCGAGTTAGAGGTGCATAATTGTCAATATTATCATTTAGATGGAGAAACCTTTGACATGGAGCAAACAAGTGTAAAAATTAAAATAGTTCCCAAATCTCTAAAAATAATATTTTAAT
>JBEGQV010000244.1:0-33349 GCA_041180785.1 Bacteroidota bacterium
GCAGGTAACAGAGATCATTCAAGATAATTATAAGCGTGAGGCTGAGTATTTATTGCGCATTGATGCAGAAAAGGCCTTGATTGATCAAGTGAAGATTGATTTGCCAGATGCATTTTTAAGAACCTGGTTAATTAAGATCAATGAAGGTAAATATACACCAGAGCAAATTGATCAAGATTTCGACAATGTGAAAAAAGACATTCGCTGGAACTTAATCAAGAATGAAATTGCAACTCAGTTTGAAGTGAAGGTTGAATATGCAGAAGTAGTTGAAAAGGCGAAAGACATGGTTCGTCAACAATTTGGAGGCTATTTGCCAGCAGATCAAACTGGAATTGAAGAGATGATTGAAAAAATCGCGATGGGATATTTGCAAGATAAATCGAAATCAGACAATTTCATGAATCTATACAATCAAGCATTTAATGATAAGGTATCTGCTGTGATTATTGAAAAAATACCATCAAAAAGTAGTAAAATCGATGTAGATAAGTTTAAGGAATTAGCTTCGGCTCTTTAAGTTTTGTCACAAAATAATCTTAAAAACCCCGTGAAATACGGGGTTTTTTTATGAACTTAGTAGTATTAAATGAATTGAATTATGTTTCCAAAAGAATTATCAGGAGAAGAGTTTCGTAAATATGCGGTGCATCACCGTGGATTAAATGGCTTGGCCGTTGATCAATACATGAACCAAATGGGGGATCAGCCAATACCTGGAATTAATGACATGACCCAATATATTATTGAGGAGCGTCCAATGCGTTTTGCGCAAATTGATGTTTTTTCTCGTTTGATCATGGATCGTATTATTTTTATGGGTGTGCCGGTAGATGATTATATGGCTAATATTATTGTAGCTCAATTGTTGTTTATGGAGTCGACAGATGCCAAAAAAGATATCGTAATGTATATTAATAGTCCGGGTGGGTCTGTTTATGCAGGTCTCGGTATCTATGACACAATGAACTACATACGCCCAGATGTTGCAACTGTTTGTACATCCTTAGCAGCATCGATGGGTGCAGTGATTTTAGCAGGTGGTGCAGCTGGTAAACGTGCAGCCTTGGAGCATGCACGAATTATGATTCATCAGCCTTCAGGTGGTGCACAAGGTCAATCTCGTGACATTGAAATAACAGCTCGTGAAATTGTAAAAATTCGTAAAGAATTATATGAAATTTTAGCGAAGCATTCTGGCAAAACGTTTGAAGAAATCGAAAAAGACTCAGATAGAGATTATTGGATGAAGGCGGAAGAGGCGAAGGAATACGGTCTAATTGATGAGATATTAAGAAGAAGTTAAGATGGCGAAAAATTCGAAACCACATTGTTCTTTTTGTGGACGATCAAAAGCAGAGGTATCGATGTTACTTTCTGGTTTTGAAGCTCATATCTGTGATAATTGTTTAACACAAGGTTATGAAGTGTTGAAGGATGAAATGCCTAACGCAGCTGCTAAATCCGTTCAAAAAAAGTATCAATTTGAATTAATCAAACCAAAAGAGTTAAAATCGCATTTGGATCAATATGTTATTGGTCAAGATGAAGCAAAAAAGCACTTGTCGGTGGCTGTGTATAACCATTACAAGCGTTTGATGCAACCTCAACAGGCAGATGAGGTGAAGATTGAAAAATCAAATATTTTAATGGTTGGCGAAACGGGAACAGGTAAAACGTATTTAGCTCGTACGCTTGCTCAAAAACTTCAAGTACCATTTTGCATTGCAGATGCAACGGTTATTACTGAAGCAGGTTATGTAGGAGAAGATGTTGAAACCATTCTGACACGACTTTTGCAAGCTGCCAATTATGATGTTGAAAAGGCAGAATGTGGCATTGTATTTATTGATGAAATTGATAAAATAGCTCGTAAATCGGATAATCCATCCATTACAAGGGATGTATCAGGTGAGGGAGTTCAGCAAGCCTTATTAAAATTACTAGAAGGTTCCATTGTGAATGTACCACCGCAAGGAGGTAGAAAGCATCCTGACCAAAAAATGATTGCCGTTAATACCGAAAATATCTTATTTATTTGTGGAGGCGCTTTTGATGGTATCGATCGGCATATTGCCAAACGATTGAATGCTCGTCCTATCGGATTTTCAGGAGATGATATGTTTCATGAATCTTTTGAAAAAGATCAAATTATGAAATACGTAACCGCCCAGGATTTAAAATCCTTTGGCTTAATTCCTGAATTATTGGGAAGGTTACCTGTTATCACTTATTTGAATCCATTAGATGCCAAAGCCTTGCTTTCTATTTTAACTGAACCGAAGAATGCACTAATTAAGCAATTTGAACGTTTGTTTGAAATGGAAGGAGTAAAGTTGAAATTTGATCATAAGGCTCTTGAGTACATGGTTGCACAAGCAATGGAATTTAAATTAGGTGCAAGAGGCTTGCGATCTATTATGGAGGCCATTATGACTGACGCAATGTTTGAAATTCCTTCCAAAGAAGATATTAAAACGTTTGTCGTAGACCTAGCTTATGCGAAGGAGAAATTTGAAAAAACAGTGTTTCACCAAATGAAAGTTGTCGCCTAATATGAAAAATTTAGCAATATTTCTTGTACTTTTTTTGTTTAGTTATTCAATAAGTTTTTCAAATGAAATTGAAAAAAACGAAAAAGAAAATTTAGCTCCTACCGCTTTAGTGACTGCTTCTTCTAAACAAGTTGAACATGAAGAGGTAAAAGTTGAAAAACAAGAGAAAAGTGTATCTTCTTTATCTAAGGTGGATAAAGAAGAACTTATTGCTAAAGTGAAGGAATTAAAAGCAGAATTGAAAGAATTAAAAAAAATAGAAAAAGTTGAAAAAGCAAAGAAAGGACCTTCAAACTGGGAGCCAAATGTAAGAATTGGTGCCATTTTGTTAGTACTTGCAGTTTTGTTAACCCTTGTTGGCATTGGCTGGGTTGGCGGATTAGCTGCTTTAGCTGGTTTGTTTTTTGTGATTGTTGGTTTGCTTCACACCTATAATTAATGGATATTCAGTTATTATTTATTCACGGTTTTGGTGAAGATCGAAGAGTTTGGGATGATTTTGTAACGCAATTTGATTGGGATGTGCCGATTGAAATAGTTGATTTTTCAGATTGGGTTGATTGTAAGACTGTCAGAGAGTATGCCCTCAAAATAAAAAATAGTTTGCCTGCAGGGTCCTTTCATGTAATTGGTCATTCCATGGGAGGATATATTGCCTTGGAACTTGCGCAACAATTTCCAAATTTGGTTTCCAGCGTTACAATGGTCAATTCAACTGCAAAAGCAGATTCTGACGAGAAAAAAAGTCATCGAGATAAAACCATTGAATTTTTACATCAGCATGGAACTGAATTGTTTATCGATTCGTTTTTGCCGAATATGTTTGCACCTTCCAAACGAGCGCAACATCAAGAACTTATATTACAATTGATTGAACGCTACCGTACACTTTCAAATCAGGCTTTAATGTCGGCAACTGAAAGCATGAAAAACAGGTTGGACTTTCAGCAATTTTTGCATGAAACCTCTATTCCTTTTTTATTTATTGCAGGTGAGGAAGATTCGTTTTTTACCCCTGAAAGTATTTTAGAATACTTGAAATTTCCAGGGTCAAAACATTCCTTGGTAACTTTGCCAAATGTGGGTCACCACGCAACTTATGAAGCCCCCATTGCAGTTCAATATTTAATTGCAGAATTTGTATCAAATAATGGATAAAATAATAGTGGCCCTAGACGGCTATTCTTCTTGTGGAAAAAGCTCAACTGCCAAAAAGGTGGCCGCTGCTTTATCTTATGCATTTATTGATTCCGGTGCAATGTACCGTGCAGTTGCTTTATATTTCGTTCGAAATAATGTTAATTATTTGGATATTTCGCAAGTAAAAAGTGCACTGGAAAAAATTCAAATTACCTTTCAATTTAATCCGGATCGACAAGCTTCGGATGTATTGTTGAATGGCGAGAATGTGGAGGCAGAAATACGTAAAATGTATATTTCTGAATTGGTTAGTTCGATTTCTTCTATTCCGGAAGTTCGTCATGCCATGGTTGCCCAGCAACAAAAAATGGGCGTATCCAAGGGGATTGTGATGGATGGTCGAGATATTGGTACTGTCGTATTCCCTCAGGCGGAAGTAAAAATATTCATGTCGGCAGACCCACTGATTCGTGCGCAAAGAAGACAATTGGAATTAGTACAAAAAGGTGAACAAGTGCCCATTGAAGACATTCTTGAAAATTTACAAAAGCGCGATTTGGCCGATTCTACTCGCCTAGAAGGTCCCTTGAAGCGAGCGGAAGATGCGATCGACTTAGATACTTCACATCGAACCATGGACGAGCAAGTACGTTTTGTCTTGGACCATGTGGCCAAGGTTCTTCATGAAAAATAAACAATTGCCTTCTGTCTTAATCGTAGGCCAAGGATTAGCCGGTAGTATTTTAGGATTTCAACTACATCAAGCTGGTTGTCAAATTCAACTGATAGACTCACCCAATACCCATTTCACTTCATCTGTTGCTGCTGGAGGTTTGTTCAATCCGGTGACAGGTAGAAAATTGGAGCAAACTTGGTTAGCCGATCAAATTTTTCCTTTCTTGTTTTCATTTTACCCCCAACTTGAAAAAAAATTACAAGCAGCATTTTTCCATCCAATGCCTTTGTTTCGTCCTTTTGCCAATGATGAAATGCGAATTTGGCTATTAGAACGAAAAGAGCAAATTGATCACCACTTTTTAGATTGGAAGGAACAAGGGGTTTTTATTAACCAATCGGGCTGGGTAGATGTTGCTCAAATGCTGAAAGCATTTGAATCTTTTTTTGTTCATCATCAATTAATTAAAAAACAAGAATTTTTATATCAAAACCTTCAATTAGATCAAGAAAATCAAGTACACTATGATGGAGTAAAATATGATTTTATCATTTTTTGTGAGGGATTTCATGCACAAAAAAATAATCCATTTTTTGGACATTTATGTTTTTTGCCAGCAAAAGGGGAGTTGTTGAAAATTACGACCCTACAGGCTGATGAACAGCTAATATTGAATAAAAATGGTTTTTTACTTCCTATCAGTCAACATCAATTTAAAGTAGGGGCAACTTATTCTTGGGACGATTTAAGTCAAAATCCTAGACCACAAGCCCTTGATGAACTCCGTAATAAAGTTGCGCAATTTGACATTGATGAATATTCGATTGATGAATTGTTAGTGGGTGTTCGTCCTGCCACTCAGGATAGAAGGCCATTTGTTGGCTTGATGCCTAGAAAACCCATAGGGATATTTAATGGCTTTGGTTCAAAAGGAGTAAGTTTAATTCCTTTTTTTGCGCATCAATTCGTGGAAAACCTGATTGAAGAGAAAGAAATTAATACTGAAGTTTCAATTCGTCGATTTTCGCATTTATTTTCCATATAAATCATTAAATTTGATATTGAAATTTTTAATTCATGTTGAATCGTTTTATTCAATTTTTTTGTGGTTTATCTCTTATGATCATTTGCCAAATTCCGGCAAAGGCACAAGAGTTTTTTCCAACCCAGCGAAAGATTGAAAAAACAAGGATTCAGTTTCAAAAGCAAACCTGGAAATATATTTCAAGTGATTTTTTCGAAATTTATTTTTTCGGAAAAAATGAAAATTTAGCAAAAAATACCTTGCAGCTTGTCGAATCTGAATCACAACACATGACAGAATTGTTGGGGTATTCACCATATCGGAAAGTCAAAATATTTTTATATCCTTCTCAAGATGATTTATTTCAAAGTAATACAGGAATTAGTTTTGAAAATCAAGTTGATTTAAAAACGAATAATTTAGAAAATTTCAGAATAGAGCTGGCTTTCCAAAATGATTTTAAACAATTTAAAGAGGAATTGTTAAAATCTTTGGCAACCGTATACGTGCATGATATGTTGTACAGCGGATCTGTTAAAGATGTTTTACAAAACTCACTTTTTTTGAATGTTTCTGAATGGTATTTAAAGGGTTTAAGTGCTTATATCGCATTAGGTGAAACAGGTGCTATGAACCAGTTTATGTTTCAAGCCATTCGAAACAATAAAATTCGGAAAATTAATATTGCTACCGGTTTGGAGGCAGAATTGCTGGGACAATCGATTTGGTCCTACATTGTTAAAATGTATGGAAGGCAACCCCTTAGTAATATTGTCAATTTAACGCGCATCATTCGAAATGAACAATCGAGTATAGCAAGTACTTTGAAAAAGCCTTTTGGTAAATTTTTACAAGATTGGTATAAATATTACTACAACCAAAACGCTTTTATCACCAACAATGTAAGTCCATTAAATGCCATCGATCAAATTATTCAAGTTGATTTGTCGAAGGGTGAGAAAATTGGAACCTATTTAGTAAGTCCTGATGGACAATGGTTGGTTTACTCCATTCAAAATGCCACTAAGTTTGAAACGTATCTTTACCAATTTTCAACAAAGAAAAAAAACGCTGTTTTAAAGCACACTATTAATGATCCACTCGGATTACCAGATGTGGTGGGTCCTAAATATACTTGGGGAAAAGGAAATAGTTTATATGTATTATATGCAGAAGAAGGAAAAACTTGGCTCACTTCATTTGCTGCCTTGAACAATGGGAAACCCAATTTGAAAATTTCTAACCGTCGAGAAATTAAAGACTTGAACTGTTTATCGGCTGAAATTTCACCTAATAATCAAAAGTTATTGTTGAAGGTCTTGCGAAATGGCCAGGTGGATGTAGGAACTTACGATTTACGAAGGAATCGATTTAGTCCAATAACGCAAGATAAATCTGATGAATCGGAGGCTCATTGGTCGACTAATGGAAATGATGTGCTTTACGTAAGTACTGCAATTGTTGATACAACAATTGCTGAAAAAGACAAAAAAGGTTTCAGCGCATTATATACTTGGAATCCAGATTCGACCTATTCAAAGGAAATTTTTAGAATACGAGGAGAAATTAAAGATTTTAACGTAAAAGATGACTCCCTCATCCAATTTCTTGGAAGTAGTAGAAATGGGAAAGTATTGTTAATTTATTCTCTAAAAGAGCAGAAAATTAAAGAAAAATTAGTGGATGTGGGGAGTTGGACAGATGTACAATTAAATCAGCAACATATTATTGTAAAAAAGAATGATATGTTGAATCAGTCTTTGGCCTTAGTCACACAGGATGAAATTTCGAAAGGTAATTTAATTGAATTTACACCCGAATTAGAGACTAATTTTGAAAGTTTAACAAATGAATCTTCAACGGATTCCCTTACCAATGAGTTAATCAATCGACGAAATGCTCAGCGAAAAGCTCGACTTGAAAGAAATGTTAGTTTAAAGACTAAATCGTTGTCCTCTACTTCAAAAGGTGTTTTGGCCTATGAGAATTCTTTTGCTGGAACGAGTATGAATGGTTATTTTAAATCAGATCCAATCAGAGGAATTGGCTATGCTTTGCAAGCTAATATGAATGATTTAATGGAAAATCATTTAATCCATGCAGGTATATTTTTAGCAGCTAATTTAAAAAATTCTGATCTATGGGGTGAGTATAATTATTTGGCCAATCGAACAGATTACAGTATTCGTTTTGATCGTAAAGTGTTAAATCAAGACCTAGACTATGATTATTCCCAACGAATTCGATTCAATCGAATTGAAGTAAAAGCGCTTTATCCCTTTAATCTTCGACATAAATTAGCCATTTCTGGTACTTATTCATTAAGTAGAGCAATTGACCAAATAAATTTTAGAACGCCTGAAAGTGTGATGGGTTTTGCTGGAATTAAATCCGAATATCAATTTGATAATACACTTCATGTAGAAGAAAATCTACAAGAGGGTCAAAGAGTTTGGGCTTCTGCAGAATTTCAGAAAAGTACGATTCAGTCGGGAGGTTATGTGAAATTGAAATTAGATGCTCGAAAATATATTTCTATCACTAATTGGCTCTATTTCTTTGGAAGATTTTCTGCATCTCACAATGTTAAAGTTGGTGCGCTTGATGTATTACCACAGACAATATTGGGAGGAATGGACAATTGGCTATTTCAAACAAGAGAGTCAAGAACTACTGAAAATCCTCTTGGGACCAATGGCATTGCACAAAGAGATGTGTTTATGTCTGATTTTGCTGGTAATTTGCGCGGATTTGGAGTGAATAAAATGTCGGGAAACAGTCATTTATTATTGAACCTTGAGTTGCATATCCCTGTTAAAAAATTGGTGTCGCAAGACCAAGAAAGGAGTCAATTTTTAAATAACTTACAATTGGTAGGATTTACCGATATTGGGTCTGCCTGGACAGGTAGTTCGCCATTTTCAAAATACAATGGTTTTAATACAAACGAATATGGTGGCAAAACCAACCCATTCATTGCAACGGTTACCGACTTCAGAAATCCGTTTTTATTTGGATTTGGTTTAGGGGCAAGAAGCAAAATTTTGGGCTATTATATTAAATTAGATTATGCTGTAGGTATGTCTGATGGAGCCATCATGCCCTCAATGACGTATCTGTCTTTGGGACATGATTTTTAGGTAAGAAGTAAGAAGTAAGAAGTAAGAAGTAATAATAAAATCTTGTGGGAAATTCAATTGAACATTTACTAAAGGCATGCAGAGTAGCATCGAGTCGAATTGCGATGGCAGATTCAATTCAGAAGAATCAGTTGTTAGCTGATATTGCTTTGAATTTGGAGAAAAATATTGATCTAATCATTGCGGAAAATGCAAAAGATTTAGAGAAAATGGATTCTTCGAATCCTATGCGTGACCGACTCTTGTTAAATGAGTCAAGAATTCTTTCTTTGGCAAGTTCTGTTCGTGATATTCAGCAATTAGAAGATCCAACAGGAAAAATATTGTTGGAAAAGACATTAAAAAATGGATTAGATCTTTCTAAAGTGACTGTTCCATTAGGTGTTGTGGGTATTATTTATGAATCTCGACCAAATGTTACGATTGATGTAGCTGCCTTATGTATTCGCTCAGGTAATGCCTCCGTTTTACGTGGCGGTTCTGATGCGTGGCATTCGAACAAGGTGTTGGTGAGCATGATTCATCAAGCATTGATTAAAAATAACTTTCCGAGTGAAATTATTACTTTATTACCTGTTGAACGAGAACATGTATCTGAATTTTTAGCTGCTGTTAAATATGTGGATGTTATTATTCCTCGGGGCTCAGATGCACTTATTCAACGCGTTCGTAAGGAATCACTTGTTCCAACTATTGAAACTGGAGCTGGAGTTTGTCATACCTATGTAGCTGAATCAGCAGATTTGTCAAAAGCAATTCCTGTGGTAATCAATGCCAAGGTATCTCGACCATCGGTTTGTAATTCACTAGATACGATAGTTTTGCACGAATCTCGAGTTAAGGATTTTTTAGAAGGATTAGTGGATGGATTTCTTCAATATCAAGTCAAGATTTTTGCGGATGCAAAAAGTTACGACGTATTACACCAATTAAAATATCCTTTCCTTGAACAAGCAACGGAAGAAGATTTTGGTCGCGAATTTCTGGATTTTGCTTGCTCGATAAAAGTTGTAAATGATTTGGCTGAGGCCCTTAATCATATTGCAGCTTATTCTTCAAGACATTCAGAAGCTATCATGACAGAAGAGGAGTTTGAAGCAGATGTATTCTTAAAAGTTGTAGATGCCGCGGCAGTGTACTGGAATGCATCCACTCGATTTACGGATGGGGGAGTCTTTGAACTTGGTGCAGAAATTGGCATTTCGACGCAAAAGCTTCATGCAAGAGGACCATTTGCATTGGAAAAATTAGTGACAGAAAAATGGGTGTTGGTAGGAAATGGACAAACGCGTTGGTAAATTAATATTCGTAATCTAATCCAAAACTTTGTTTCATCTCGGCTAATATAGGGTATTTTTCAACCAAGTGGTTGTATTTATCTTCTTGTGTATACAAGGAGCGTTTAGCATTTTCCTCATCTGGAAGAACATCTAAAACGATATCAATCAATGAATTTTTCAATTTTTCGCGTAAAGTTGTTAGCAACTCCAAACGAATCGTTTCATTGAATTGCTGTACTTGAACTTCATTTTCGACTTTTAAATGGATCAATCCATCAATTAAATGAAATTCTCGATTCATCATCACATACTTGTTGATGAAATTACTTTTTTTGAATTGGTTGGCGATTTCATTCCATACTTCAGTCAATTGCTCCTCATTAAACGATTCATTTAAGGTCTGCGTATTGGTTACTTCTTTTTCCTCTTTTGCTGATTTTAAACTTGTAATCGATTTAGTTGATCGAATACCTGCTCCCGATATTGTCGGTCGCTTCACCGGCTCACTCTCTACAGGTCCTAGGGTTGAAACCCTAGGCTGCTCACTCTGCTCACTCTTCTCTCTTTGCTCACTCTGCTCACTAACAACTTCTTCTACTGCAGCCTCAATTGGCTGCTCAGACTTTTTTTCCGCTTCGACCTCCGACGATGGTTCTGTTGTTGGTTTAAATACAGCAGGTAAGTAATTGATTTTTAATAGGGTTAATTCTAATAATAAGCGTGGATTTTTGGAAGCCTTGTAATTACTCTCTGCATGCGAACATAAGTTCATGGCAGATAATAAATAGGATACTGAGACCTGGTCGGCTTGTTTTTTGAATTTTTGTTTATTTTCATCGCTGATATCCATCAATGCCAATGTCTTTGGATCCTTAGCAAATAATAAATTTCTGAAGTGCTCCATCAATCCACTTAAAAATTGGTGACCATCAAATCCTTTTTGAATGATTTCATGAAGAATTAATAAGGTATCAGTGTGCTTTTGTGTACTTAATTGTTCGGTGATTTTAAAATAATAATCACTGTCTAATACGTGTAAATTCTCTAATACGTCTTTGTAACGTAAGGTATTATCTGTGGAATAAGTAACATTTAGGTCAAACATCGAAAGCGCATCACGTAATCCGCCATCAGCTTTGATAGCAATTAAATCTAAGGCTTCTTGTTCTGTTTGTATTCCTTCTTTCTCTGCAATTTGAAGTAAATGCTGAGCCATGTCTTTCCATTGGATTCGATTGAAGTCGAAAATTTGACAACGCGAAAGAATAGTTGGTAAAATTTTATGCTTTTCTGTAGTAGCCAAAATAAAAATGGCATAGGAAGGTGGCTCCTCAAGTGTCTTTAGAAAGGCATTGAAGGCCGCTGCCGAAAGCATATGAACCTCATCTATGATGTAAATTTTATATTTTCCATCTTGCGGAGGATATCGAACTTGGTCGATCAGGTTTCTGATATCATCAACGGAGTTATTCGATGCTGCATCTAATTCATGTATCGCTAATGAAGTGTTTTCTTGAAAGGACTTACAAGAATCGCACCTGCCACATGCCTCTCCATCTTCTTGTAGACTTTTGCAATTAATTGTTTTTGCTAGGATTCGAGCACAGGTGGTTTTACCAACTCCACGTGGACCACAGAATAAAAATGCTTGTGCCAAATGATTGGATTTAATGGCATTTTTTAAGGTGGTGGTAATGTGTCCTTGACCTACAACTGTGTCAAAGTTGGTAGGTCTATATTTTCGTGCAGAAACAATGAAATTTTCCATAATGCAAGTTAACTCGAAACCCTAAAATTCCAAAATATCTAGGGTAATTGAATCAGAGAACTTACCGGGAAATGATCAGAAGGGTAGAGGTTATTCCAGGTTTCAGAATGGGTCGTATGTTGTAATACCTTCGGTCCGTTTTTCACAAAAATATAGTCGATATGTCGATCCTTTTGTTCTTGTTTAAATCCATTAAATGTGCTGTAAGGACCATAGTGTCCATTTTTGCTAATTTTTTCAGTATCTGTTACTTTATTTGGATTATTAATATCAACTAATAGTTGAATGGGTTCTTCATTTGGTGTCGCATTAAAGTCTCCCATTAAAATAATAGGATAATTTTTTCCAATTTCTTGGATTTTTTTTAAAACTAATTTTGCGCTTTCCCTTCGGGCAATTTTTCCTAAATGATCAAAGTGGGTATTAAACACGAAAAACGTTTTATTTGATTTTAATTCTTTGAATTTCCCCCAGGTTACAACTCTCCTGCAGGCAGCATCCCATCCAAATCCAACTTTTTCACAAGAATCAGATAGCCAAAATGTTGCTTGATCAAGAAGTCTGATTTTTTTACTGTTATACATTAATGGTGAAAATTCTCCTGCTTCTTTACCATCGTCACGACCTCTCCCAAACCATTTGTAATCAGGTAGTTGTTTTTCCATGTCTTTGATTTGATGGACAAAAGCTTCTTGCATTCCCAGTATATCCACTTGGTGATATTTAACTAATTCCGCACATCTTTCCTTACGAAATGGCCATTGGTTGATACCATCGTCTTTGGTGTCCAATCGAATATTAAAAGTCATGCAGTTAATTTGTCCAAAACTACTAATGCTTAGTAGCGTAAATAGTACAATCAAACTACAGTTTTTGATTAATTTTTCAAAAATAGACATGACTTGAGGTAAGACTTTTTCGTTTTTCTGATTATTTATTGTAAAATCTGAAGCATTAGTTTGAGGATAATTTTTTTCTTGCAAATCAATAATTTTCATAGCTTCTTCTCGGTTTAAGTTTCGATGAATAAGTCGCTCAATGCGTGTTTCTTTATCACAAGTAATTGAAATAATTTTCGTGATAAAATCGGGTTTGTTTTGTTGATTGAGTAAGGCGGATTCATAGAGTGCAAAGGGTATTTTTGCAACTAAAAGCGATTGAAATTCAATCGCTTTTAATCGAACCGCGGGATGAACGATGGCGTTTAATCCTTGTCTTACTTCCGGATTTTCAATTATTTTATGTCGTATATAATTTGTCTGATAAATTCCGTGCTCATCATATGCCTTTTTTCCAACAAGTTGAATAATTTGTTTTTTAACTATTGGGTCTTCTGCAATAATTTTTTTTGCTTCTTTGTCCGAATCAAAAACGGGTATCCCTAAACATGAAAAAATCCGACAAATGATTGATTTGCCGGATCCTATTCCACCTGTAATGCCAATAAAAGGAACCAGGTTATGTTGTTGCATGTTATTCTTCTGTTAAACGCCCAGAAGCATCTTTGGAAATAGCCGTTTTTTCAAAAACTACGCGAACACCTTTCGAGGAGTCGATTTCAATCACAACCGTTTTTTCTCTAATGGAAACAATTGTTCCATGAGCACCTCCGATGGTGACCACTTTATCTCCTGTTTTTAATTCTTCGATAAATTTTTTCGCTTCTTTCGCCTTTTTTTGTTGGGGACGAATCATGAAAAAATAAAAAACGACG
This sequence comes from Bacteroidota bacterium, assembly GCA_041180785.1. GTDB lineage: Bacteria > Bacteroidota > Bacteroidia > Cytophagales > Spirosomataceae > Sandaracinomonas. The sequence goes on from JBEGQV010000244.1 coordinate 13,298, forward strand.
AAAATTCCACCAAATAATATCAGTTGGGTTACTTGTGGACTTGCTTGTAATAAAATCATAATTATCTGTTATTTATTAGGTAATACATCTACTTTAAAGCTTACTTGGTTATCCATTGGCATGGTATTACAGTAAGCGGTTATCGTTTTGGAATTTCTTCCAATTCGACCAATACTATTGAATTTAATTTTTATAAATCCTTTTTTTCCTGGTTCAATAATCTCTTTCGACCATTTAGTACTAGTGCATCCACAAGATACATTGACGGAAATTATTTTTAAAGGTAAATTTCCTCTGTTCCTAAAATGAAAGGTATGAAACAAACTATCACCCTCTTTAATTCTTCCTAAATAAGCCGATTTTTGGTCAAACACCATCAAGGGCTTTTTCTCTAAACTAGGCTGCAGTGCTGAGGGAATCGCGGTCTCCGTTTCACTTAAAGCGTCTTTTTGTTTGTTTTCGCACGAAACAATAAAAACACTAAAAAGCATCAAAAGAAACAGCTGTTTCATCTACTTACTTTGTTTTGATTTGAGTCATTAATTTCTCAACATCTTCCAACAATTTTTCAGCTTTTTCCTTTGTTTCCGTAATGACTTTTTTGCCTTCCGACTTGGCCATCGTTTCTGGTATTTCTTTTCCTTCCACTAAATCATTGATCAAATTTTTTAATTGATCTCTGTATTTATTTAATTGAAAGTATAGTTTTCCTCTTGTGTTTTCTCCTTTATCGGGTGCATATAAAATGCCCAAAATTGCTCCTGTTGCAGCTCCTGCAAGAAAGGCTAAAAAAGCTTTAGATGACTTATTCATTTTATTTACTTGCTATGTCGATTAAACCTCGACCTGATTTATTGATAATTTTATCATTGATCAATTTCGTAGATAGTACATCTAAAACGCCATTGATAAATAATCCTGATTTTGGTGTTGAGTAATTTTTTGCTAACTCAATATACTCATTTATACTAACTTTTACAGGAATACTTGCAAATTTAATCATTTCCGCAATTGCCATTTTTAAAATGATTAAATCAGTGGTTGCTAAACGCTCAGACTCCCAATTTTGTGTATGACCTTCAATCCATTTTTCATATTGTTGGTCGCTTTCCAATACTGTTTCAAACAAAGTGGTGAAGTAGATTTCATCTTCGTCCCATTGTAAGGCTATGTCTTGAATTTTCAAATCTTCCAAGGCACTTGCTTTGAAAGTTTTACTTGCTAAACTTTTAACAATGTCTTTATTCAAATGCCAATTTAAATCTTTTTCCTCAAAATATTCAGTCATGTTTGGATGTTTTAAGAGAAAATTCTTTAAAATGTATTGAACCATTTCTGCATCTTTTTCAAACACTTTTCCAGCATTTGGCAGGTATTCAATGAAACTTTCATCAACTAATAATCCTTCTATGAATACTTTTTTGATTAAATTTTCTTCATCGTCTGTCCAACCAATTTGGTTTTTGCTAAATTCATTTTGTAATTCTACCCATTTTGGTAAAATCGCAATAATTTTATTTTTCGCTAAACTAGATGTTTTTATTTGACTTTCAAGTAATCTGCGATTTTCATCCCAAATCCCAATATTGCCTAACTCTTGAATAAAATAGACGATTTTTAAATATCTTCTGTAAATTTGATGCACTTCATCAAGCATCATGCCTTTAACGGTGCCTTGTAAGGTTTTGACATCTTTTTGGTACAACGTATAGGCTTGTTGAGCAGCTTGATAGGCAACAACTGGAATTTCTTCTGTAGTAGAAATATTGTCGAATAATTCGGATAATTGAATTTCAGCAAGTTTTTTAAGACCTTCTAGCTTAGGCATTTGATCTTCTTTTGAAATCATTAATGATAAATCAGGCTGAAAAACGTGGTCTAATTCATCAAATGCTAGTTGATACCTAGCGCGTTCTTGCGTGTAATAGGAATAAAGCGCTTGAAAGGCTTTTATTCTTAGTATTCTTCTGTTAATCATCCGAAATGAAAGAGCGTTTTAATTTGTTCCACAAAGTTAAGTATTTTCTGTGAGAATCATCCTATCTTTGTTATAAGTAACTTTTCATGGGATCTTTAGCGCACTTAAATAAATACTTTTGGAAATATAAATGGCTCCTTTTTTTAGGGATCTTTTTCACTTTTTGTTCCAATTTCTTTGGTGTTGTTCCTGCTCAACTGGTGCGTTATGCGCTCGATTTAGTTACTGAAACCATCGGAATCTATTTTTTATTTAAAGGATTTTCCTTGCAATCTGCTTTTTACGAAGTCTTTGCATCTACTATTTTGTATTATGGTGTATTGATCATTTGCATGGCATTTATCAAAGGTTTTTTCTTGTTTTTAGTCAGACAAACGATCATCGTGATGTCGAGACATATCGAATTTGACCTTAAAAATGAAATATATGCAAAGTATCAAACTTTGCCTTTGTCGTTTTATCGTCGACAAAATACGGGCGATTTAATGGCACGTATTTCAGAAGATGTAAGCAAGGTGCGCATGTATGTGGGTCCAAGTATTATGTATGGCATGAATCTCATTTCCGTATTTATCTTGGTGATTTATTATATGTATCATGTCAACCAAACCTTGATGTGGTATGTGTTGATACCTCTTCCGTTTTTATCCATAAGCATTTACTACGTGAATTCATTGATCATTCGTAAATCGGAGGAAATTCAACGTGGGCTATCTACGATTTCAACATTTGCACAGGAAGCCTTTTCAGGAATTCGTGTTCTGAAATCATTTGTAAGAGAAATTCAATCCATCAATGATTTTGAATTGGCCTCCGCAAACTATCGAAAAAAGTCGATTGATTTGGTGAAAATAGACTCACTTTTTACCCCTTTGATATCACTTTTGGTTGGTTTGTCGACACTCTTAGTTGTTTTTGTGGGCTCAAAAGAAGTAATGGCCGGACAGATTTCCATTGGAAATATTGCCGAATTTATCATGTATGTCTTTATGCTTACTTGGCCAGTAACGGCCTTGGGTTGGACTTCCTCTCAAATTCAGCGGGCAGCTGCCTCTCAAACTCGAATTAATGAATTTTTGCAAGCTACTTCTGAAATGCCAGTTGGTAACAATTTGCATCAAGAAATCATTGGAAATTGGAAATTTGAAAAGGTTAGTTTTACCTACCCTGGTACATCTGTTGAAGTTTTGCATGAAATCGATTTTGAAATTAAACCAGGAGAATCCCTAGCTATTTTAGGAACCACGGGTTCCGGAAAATCTACCTTGGCCTTGTTGATGGGTCGATTTTATGACCCAACAGCTGGTACAATTTATTTGGATGGAGTCAATTTAAAAGACTGGGATTTGCAATTAGTTCGAAGCAAATTAGGTTTTGTTCCTCAAGATGTATTTTTATTTTCTACCAGCATTGCGGAAAATATTAAATTTGGAGATGCCCAATTAACCCAGCAAGAAATTGAGGAAGCGGCAATCTTAGCTGATGTCCATGACAATATTGTGGATTTCCCAGATCAATACGAAACGATTTTGGGAGAGCGGGGGGTAACGCTTTCAGGTGGACAAAAGCAACGTGTTTCCATCGCAAGGGCCTTGGCCAAAAAACCGTCTATGCTCGTTTTAGATGATTGCCTTTCTGCAGTTGATACCCATACCGAACATACTATTTTAAGTAATTTGAAAAAGGTGTTGGTTCAAAAATCAAGTGTAATCATTTCCCATCGAGTGTCCTCTGCAAAGTTAGCACAGCAAATTTTAGTTTTAGAACAAGGGAAAATTGTGGAACGTGGCACGCATAAAAAATTAATGGCCCAAAAGGGCCATTATTATGATTTGTATCAAAAACAATTAGAGGATACTAATTAACCAAAGTACCACTTAATCGAATCAATTCAATTTCAGCTGCTTTTGCATTATATTTAGCCTCAATCAGTCGCGTTTCAGCTGCAACTGCATTACGCTGTACTTCTCTAAGTTCATAAGAAGTTGCAAATCCAACTTTGTAACGATCAAAAGCAATGTCGATGTTTTGCTTAGCAATTAAGTAATTTTCGTTTTCAAGTTTGATTAAATTGAGTGCATTTTCGTAGGTATAATATGTTCTTTCCAGCGCTGCTACTAAATTATTTTTCAAATCTTGTAATTGCATTTCTGCGATTTCAGAATTAATTTTTGCATTTTGAATTTTGCGTTTTTGATTATATCCATCAAAAATATTAATCGTCGCTCTTACGCCGTAATTGAATACATTGCTTGTACCTTTTTCAACGCCAAACCCAGCCCCATTGACCACTCTGCTTGAATTATAACCTGCTAATAAATCAATTTGTGGGTGTGTCTGACTTTTTAAATTATCGATATCATTTTGTGCAATCGTTTTGCTGATAAGTGAGGTGATAATTTGTGGATTTTGGGTAAGAGCTTGATTTTTTAATTCTTCAAATTGTAATTTGGGCAATAAATCAATGATAGGTTGGATGGAAATGTTTGTATGTAAATCACGAACCAAGAGGTTGTTAAAGCTGATGTTTGTATTTTTTAGTGCTTGTTCTTGTGCCAAAAGTGCTGCTTTATCTTCATTATAGTCTACTTGTGCAGAATAAAAATCTACTTTCGAGCCTTGACCTACCTCAAATCGATCTTTCGATAATTTCAAGCGATCTTCTGAGATTTCTAATCCTTTTTTGAAATTGTTCAAGCGTAAATTTTGACGAATAATCTCGTAATAACCAGTACTGATTTGGGCAATAAGGTTTTCAATGGTTCCTTCAGTTTGCTGCGCACCAAGTTTTTGAAGTTCTTTAAGTCGGTTCCTCAAGACAAACATCCCTTTTCCGTCATAAAGCGTCCAGGCCATGTTAAGTCCTGCTGCTCCATTGTTTGATTCTACTCCCGATTGCACAAGGGGAGCTCGTACGCCTCCAAAAAATGATTGATCAATTCCTGAAATCGTATAGTTTTTAGTAGCAGTTCCTGTAATGGTGGGTAAAAAGCCAGCATTTCCTAAGGTGTTATCGTTAGTTGCTTGTTCTTCTTTTTTCTTTGCAATTTTAATGGAATACTGATTTTGTAAACCAATTTGTATGGATTCTTCTAAAGTTAAGGTTTGAGCTTCCATCATATTTCCGGAAAGCAATCCAATAAATAGAACGAAACCTAGGCGAACGCTTGAAATTTTCATAAATTAGGTTTAAAATAATACCAAATACAAACTTAAACAAAATGTAGGAATAATAGTTTAATTTACCCTACAAATGCCTATAAGAAAACGATGAGTAATTTTATCATTAAGCAATTAATCATTTATCCGATCAAATCCTTGGGACCAGTTTTTAAGGATGAATCGTTTGTGGGGCCAACTGGATTGTCTGGAGATCGGGAAATGATGTTAGTAGATTCACATGGTAAATTTATTACCCAACGGACAAAAACCGAATTGGTTCGTTTTCAGGTGAAGTCTTTTCAGGATACCTACAAAGTAATTGATCGATGGGGGAGTAAAGAATGTATCATTCAAGGCAGTGATTTTACGCAAAAATTGGATGGTGTTGAAATCTGGGATGATCACGTTGCGCAGGTATGGATGAATCCATTGTTAAGTGAATGGTTTTCTAACATCTTACAAGAAGATGTTCGGTTGGTGAAATTAAATCCAAAGCACCCTCGTCAAATGGCAGAAAAGCATCAAACGAGTTTTGCTTCTTCTACTTCATTTGCAGATTCTTTGCCAATACTTTTATGTACTACTGCTTCTCTAAATTTTGTAGAAGAAGATTATGGGAGTTTTGATTTTTTACGTTTCCGCCCAAATATAATCATCAAAAATGAAGTAGCTTTTGAAGAAGATCATTGGAAAGAAATGCAAATAGGAGCTATTCATTTGATTGCCAAAAAACGATGTGCACGTTGTAATTTAATCATGGTAGATCCTCGTACAGGGGAAATTGACAAGACTTTTTTAGCAAAATTAAGTGCTTATCGTACTTTTGAGCATAAGGTTTTTTTTGGTGTTCAATTTGTGCCAGCATCTGGTGGTCTACTTACAGTTGGTGATCCGGTCTTGATTCAATCATAGAAATGTCTTTTTATCGGTATATTCATTTTTTGTCGTTAGATGTTTGTGTAGGAGCATTAGCCTATCAGGCCTATTTTTATAAGTTACAAACAGGAATGTTGGTACCCATCAATTTACAAATACTTTTATTTTGTTCGATTTGGGTAGTTTATTTGCTTGATCGTATGATTGATGTTCGAATTGATTTAATTCGCGATGAAAGACATCAATTTATCCAACAGCACCAAACAAAACTACTAGGTTTAATAGGTGTATTGGTTTTAGTAATCGCTAACTCATTGATTAGGTTACCAATTGAATGGATCTTAAAAGGAACTTTCATTGGTCTTTTTTTGCTATTTTATTGGATTGCTTGGGCGAAAAAGTGGTTTAATCGCTGGGTATCCAAAGAGTTTTTAACGGCTTTTATCTATGTGTTGGGAATTGTTTTTCCTTTTGTTAATGTGCATGAAGTTGCGATTGATTGCTTGTTGTTCTTATTTTTTTTGATTGTATTACATCATTTAAAATTATTTTTACATATCACAGGAAAAAAGTGTTCTACTTTTTTGCTGTTTGTAGAAGTTGTGATGTTAGGAATATTCCTTTATTTATATAATTATCATAATTCAATTTTTCTTATCTCATATCCTTTAGGAATAACCTTGGGAGTTCAGTTGATAATTCATTACTTTTACCCATCTGTTCACCAGCGAGCAATTGCTGAAATGGCCTATTGGAGTCCAATTATATTGTTTGTTTATGAGTTATTTTGAAAATAAAGATCCGTATGCGGCTCTCAGATTTTCTGAGTTTCGAGCCTTTATTGTAGGGAATTCAGTTTTTACGATGGCTTTATTGATGCAAGAGGTGGTTTTATCCTATGAAATATATAAAATCACGCACAATCCGCTTGCATTAGGGCTCATTGGTTTAGCGGAAGTAGTGCCCTATATATGCTTGGCGCTTTTTGGTGGACATTTTGCAGATACACGAGATAAAAAACGAATACTTCAAATAAGTTTAAGTTTTATTATTTTAGGATCCTTTATCTTGTTATATGCTGCAATGAATTTGCAAGGGGCTCAACAAGATTTTCAGATTTATGCAATCTATTTTGTGATATTTTTAATCGGACTTTCCAAAGGATTTTTTTCGCCTGCGGCATCTTCTTTGAATCCATTTTTAATTCCAAAAGAAATTTTTGCCAATGCAGCAACTTGGAATAGCTCATTTTGGCAGGTGGGGGCCATATTAGGTCCTGGAATGGCTGGCTTTATTTATGCACTTGTTGGATTGAAAGGCTCCTTAATTTTTGTGATTGTGTTGCTTTTTTTGGTGATGGCTTGTATCACATTTATCAAGAAAAAACCGATACCAGCTAAGTCGGCCAGTCATGAAAACATATGGCAAAGTCTGAAGGAGGGAATCCAATTTGTATTCAGTACAAAAATTATTTTATATGCGATTTCATTGGATTTGTTTTCTGTTTTGTTTGGAGGGGTCGTTGCAATTTTGCCCATTTTTGCGGAGGATATTCTGAAGGTAGGTGCAGAAGGATTAGGAATTTTACGTGCTGCTCCCTCTGTTGGCGCAGTTGCTACCATGGCCATTATGCTGTATTTTCCTCCACTAAAACATGCTTGGAGAAATCTTATTTTAGCCATCATTGGATTTGGTATTGCTACTTTAATATTTGGCGTATCTACTAATTTTATGGTTTCTGTAATAGCTTTATTTTTTACTGGCGCATTTGATTCTGTTTCGGTTGTCATCCGACAAACTATTCTACGTTTTTACACGCCCGATGAGATGCGGGGTAGGGTTTCATCCGTTAATGGAATTTTTGTAAGTTCTTCGAATGAACTGGGTGCCTTTGAATCTGGATTAGCAGCTAAACTTTTGGGTACAGTGCCTTCGGTTATTGCTGGAGCTGTGGCGACAATTTCTCTTGTAACCTTGGTTGCAATTCGTTCAAAAGAACTGTTTTCGCTCAATGTTGAGCGTAAGGTTGCTGAAAATTAGTAATTCATCCAAGGTAATTCCTTGTGAATGTACTGCTTTAACCCATCTCCAAAAGTTTGAAAATACTGGATCATTTGTTGGTCTGCCTGGATATTTTCATAGCCACAATCATCCGGATGGTGAACTTCACAGGTGTCGTCAATCACACAGTATCGATTTTGCTGATGAGTAAAATATCCTTTTAGTACATCAATGCCCCAACCTAATAAGTTAACAGTTGAATCAACTGGATAGATTTCTTTGAGTACATCCATATGGGCCATAAAGCAAAAGCCTTCAACCATCGGAACAATTCGAAGGTTATTTGTCTGATAATTTTTACAAAATTGATGCGATCTACCAGTTGAACTTGGAGCATATACACCAATTGATTCCCAACTTTGTGGAAGTTGAAAAGTGGTACTTAATTTGCTGAAGTTTTCTGGCGTCAGTTCTACGTCTGAGCAAATGAGAAACAACCATTTCTTGTTGTTTTTTTGAGTCAATTTAACCGATTCATTGAATAAGCCCGAATAATAGATATTGTCAAATAAGATAAAACCTGGATCTTTTTCCTTAGATCCCGAATCAATGACTTCTACGAAATTAAATTGGGTAGAAAATAGTTTTTTTAACTTATTTGATGCACTATTTAAGTTATAATTGACAATACTAACCTGAATATCATCTTTGTCGATGATATAGGGGTTTTTGGAAGGTAATATCGTGGGAACATAAGCCGCTTTTTGTTTTTCTGCTAAGCTTAACTCAGCCGAATTGTTTTGCGACTTCTCTTGGAATTGTTTTTTAACAAATTGCTTTAATTTCGCAATCATTTGTTGTCAATTAGGCTAATGATTCGATTTTTTGAACTAGATCATTAAATTGATCTTTTGCCCAATTTATAGCTGTTACGGATTCAATTTTGCTTGTGTTTTCACCTAGAAATGCAGGGAATAGGTCAAATTGATAAGTTGATTCCACTACTTTATTTTTTTTACTTTCTAAGGATTGAACAAATGAGATACTTGCAACTCCAATTCCATCCAAGGAACTTTTTGAAATATTGAAAGAGGAAATCGTTTGTAATGGAAATACTTTTTGCTGAATCATTTCATTCCCTCTATAATCTGTTACAAACAGTTGATCCGATTGAATGAATAGGTAACTGATACGATGTTTACCAGCTTTTAAGGCAAAAAAATCTCCAATGGCGGCAAAAAATCCTCTTTGCGGTAATTTACACATGGCCAAACCTTGCAAATTTCCTTTCTCTAAATCTCTAATAAATGTAAATGAATGTGGAATCATTGTAGGTAGTAGTTAAAATTACAATCTAATTTTTGGTTTTGGCAATTCGAAGTTTTTGGCAAATTGCATAATCCATTCATGTAGTGATAGAAAGCCAATTTGATTTAAGGAATAAATTACAAATTGCCCTTTTTTCTCAGCATGTATCAATTGAGATTGTTTTAAAAGGTCTAAATGATGTGAAATACTTGGTTTTGACATGTCAAATTGCTTTGCAATTTCTCCTGCATTTTTAGGCCCTTCGGTTAAGAAAACTAATATTTCTCTTCGAGTAGGATCATTTAAACCTTTATAGATAAGTTCCATATTAATTAAATAATTAAGTAAATATCTAAATAAATATTTGAATTACAAATAGGCTTTATCAGATTTTACATAGGCATCGATTAATTTTTGTTCACCTTCTTTTCCAGGAAAGAAATTTCCGTGTTCCATACCTAATACGCCATTGTAGTTTTTCTTTCTTAAAAAATCAAAGATTTTTCCATAATTGATTTCGCCAGTCCCTGGTTCTTTTCTGCCTGGATTGTCGCCAATTTGAATATAAGCAATTTCATCCCAACACCATTCCATCATTTTAATTAAATTTCCATCATTACGTTGCATGTGGTAGATGTCAAATAAAGTTTTGCAGGCAGTTCCACCAACTGCCTTGCATATGGCATAGGATTGGTCTGCATGACGTAGAAAAAGATCAGGGTTATCGCTTAAGGGTTCCAGAACCATGGCTAAATGATGTGGTTCAAAGATTTCTGCAGCTCTTTTTAGGTTCTCAATGACGTTTCCTGTTTGAATTCCCATTGGTAATTCGCGGGTGAAGTTACCGGGTACAACAGTCATCCATTTGGCGTTTACTCGTTTAGCAGTTTCAACTGCTTGATTACACGCTTTTAAGAATAAATCAGTCCATTCTTTTTTGCCAGTTGTCATGTGTGATTTGTCAAAAAAGCCATTGAATTTCACCACAAAAACACCCATTTCCATACCTAGTTTTCCAAGTGTTTCACCAATTTTTTGTTGCATCTCAATGGGCCGCTCCATCATTTCATTGTCTTCCAATGCGCGGAATCCCATTTCATGCATGTAGTGTAATTGGTCGATAAGGTTATCACCTGCATGGTTTTTAAACATCCCAAAATGTGGGGCATATTTTAAAGTAAATGTGTTGTTGGCTGGTTGTGAATTATTATTTGCCAATCCAGAGAAGGTAGAAAGGGTAAAACCTCCACCTACTAATTTTGAAAAATCTCTTCTATTCATTTTACTTCTTTTTTAAGGTCAATAAATATTCAACTAAATCAACTAATTCTTGTGTTTTTATGCCGTCAGCAAGTCCTGTAGGCATCATGGAATCTTCCATTTGTTTGATGGATTTAATAGCAGATGTTTTGAGGCGTTGTAGGCTACCACCAGGTAATTTTAAGGCAATATCTGTTTCATTTTTAGATACGATGATTCCTTGGTACGAATCTCCATTTTTCATTTGGATGTCAAATCCCTCATATCCAAAACCTATCCCTGCATTTGGGTGAAGTATGGAAATGTACATTCCTTCTTTTGATAATTTTGATCCGATTTCGGATAATTTTGGTCCAAAGTCTGTTCCTTTTTCATTGATTTGGTGACACATTGAACATAAATTAACAAATTGCTCAATTCCTTTTTCTGGATTCCCTTTTAATTTAATCAATTCATTCAGTTCAGGGTGAGTAGATTTAGCCGAACTTTGTTTGCCTAAATAAGAATTGGCTTCCATTCGAATGGATTTTCTCCATGCTTTTGACAGACTTTCCACCACAGATGGGATGTATTTTTCAGGAATTTGCTTCTCTTTTAAGAATTTTAAAACTGTTTCTTCTGCAACATAGGCATTGCCAATACTCTTTGCTGCTTCTCGCTGAACTTCAGTTGATAATACTTTATTATTGATAGCACCCAATAATAAGGCAATACTTTGTTGATTGCCAATGCCTTTGATCGCTTCAATAATGGCTTTTTGTTGGTCAACATTTCCATTAGCGAATGTCGAATTGATGACATCTCCAGCGCCTACTTCATACAATACCTGACCAGCCTTACTACTTGATTTTCGTTGAAGTACATATTTCATTAAATTGTCTTTCTCCTCGCTTAATTTGTATTTTTGAACTAACTCTAAGTATTCCACATCTTTTGTTTGATGTACCAGCGGAAGCAAAATTGCCTTCTTTTCTGGGTGAATGTTGAAATAATCTGCTTGGATGTGCTTTAAAGTGAGTAATTGTGCTGCAATATTTTTTGCAAATTTCCCTTGAATTAATTGAATAAGTGCGTCTGATTTTTTTGGACTATCATTAAAATCCAATGCTCTAAAATAGGCTAATTTATTGTCAATTGCTTGGTCATTTCCAATGATGTCTAATAAAAAAGGAAGTGAAATATCACCTCGTGAACGCCAAACAATTTGTTGGAAAGCCTCTTTACTCAATTCATCTTTTATGGTTAATAATTTTTCAAATCGTCCATTCCAATTACCATCTGCACCAATTCCTAAGGCTTCAAGATACCATCTATCTGTTGGATTCAATGATTTTGTACATTGAGCCCAAATTTCATCTGCTTTCGGGTCTGATTCATGTCGCAAGGCAATGACTAATTCTCTTTTGACTTGAATATCTGCATCGTTTGCAAGTGTTTTCGCAAGATGTTTCCAACGGCCAAAATTAAGCTGCTTGGCAGCTCTTATAGCAGTCATTCGTAATTCAGGTACTTCACTTTTTGATAATGCTTCTATACGATCAATGGAGGGATTCAATTGATTTAATGCCCAAAAAGCACGGGCTTTCATCCGAGGATTACTTTCAGTTTCAAACATTTGCTGTAAGGCAAACTGTGCAGCCTGACCTCTTTTTTGAAGTTCTTGAAATGCTAAATACCTCCTAGCTAAATTTGGACTTTTTAACTCATTGATACAATCATTGACAGTTTGGAGACTAAACGTTGGAACTTTATAGGCGTTTCCTTTCGGAGCAATTCGATAAATGCGGCCTTTTGATTGATCTCCAGCTTGGTGGCCACCAACGCCTGGATCATACCAATCTGCAATAAAAATGGAGCCATCTGGTGCAACACAAACATCAGAAGGTCTAAACCATTGGTCTTTGGTAGAATGAACAAGGTTTTGAATGGTAGCCTTATAGCCTGCACCATCCTTTTGTAGGGGATATGCACGAACAACATTTGGTCCAGCATCACTGTGGATCATTTGATTTTGGAATACTTCTGGTAGTAAATTTCCCTCATAAATCAGCATGCCAGTTGGAGAACCTGAACCGGTTTGTAAGAGGTTAGGAACTACTCCAGGATCATTCAAATGCCAATGTTTAAGGGGAACCTCTTTTTCCATGTTTGTTCGATTGATGTACCATCCTTCGCCTGTTTTTTCGTCTACGTATCCATAATTTCCATGTTCAAAAACCGCATTAATACGTACACCCTTATTGCCGTCATCATCATTGTCGGATTGCCATAAAGCGCCATATGAATCTATTGCTACTTCAAAATTATTTCGGAAATTATGACCTAACACCTCTACGTGACTTCCATCGAGATTACATCTGAAGACCAAGCCCTGGCGGTATTTCTTTTGGTTAATCGGATCCCCATCTTGATCGAGCACAGGTTTTCCTTTACCGTCAAAAAGTTGTTTTCCTTCATTACCCATGTTGAAATATAATTTTCCATCGGGGCCAAATACAAAGGCGTGGGCTCCATGGTCATGTTGTTCTCCTCCAATTCCTTGAAATAAAATTTCTTTTCGGTCTGCTTTTCCGTCTCGATTGTCGTCATATATTTTCCAGATATATGGGCTTTGTGAAACAATAACTACATTGTCTAGTACAGCAATCCCAAGGGGAGCATTGAGGTCTTTTGATTGATAAAAAATCGTTTGTTTATCTGCTTTTCCATCTTTGTCGGTATCCTCTAAGATTAAAATTCGATCCCCTTCTGGGTTGGTTGGATTGCCATTGATGGCTGGTCGATAGTTATAGGCTTCAAGTACCCAAATTCTTCCTTGCGCATCTATCTCTATGTTTGTTGGATTTTTCAACATTGGTTCTGTGGCAAATGTGCTTACCGCTAAACCCGGATAAACTTCCAAATCAGTTACATCTCCTGTTACTTCTTTACGTTGATCAAAACGTAATGCATTGATTAGTTGAGATTTTTGATTATAAAAGGCAAAGGAAACAAGGGAAACTACAAATAATGAAGCCAAAACAATCGGTTTCATTTTTGATTTCAAAAATGACATTTTCATTGAAATAGGTTTTAAAAATAATTACCTAAAAATAAGATAAATTTTTAAAATTTTCTTGATAAAATTTGTCATTAAAGATTCTTTAAAAGAATCTTTGAGTAATTGATTAGAATTTTTGGGTAATAAATAAAATGCCATTAAGAAATAATAACATTTAAAAAGCCATTTATTTTTAATTTCATTGGTTTTTAACATCATCAGATAATATTCCCCAAGAATTGAATGGATGAGATGTTTATATTTTTTATTCGTGTATTCATTGATTTTTGAATACATGAAAATTCTATTTTTTAAAAAATCAATGGATTGATTATTGTCTGTAAAGGAAGAACCGTCTAAATGCCTTCGATAAACGCTCATCACTCGATTTATGTAGGCAATTGGAGCATATTCTGTAAGTATTGCATACAAGGGGATATCTCCACTTTTCGATTTCAAAAACCAATTAGGGAGAGTAGATACGTATTTTCTGCGCATCATTACACTAGCGGTAGCCATAAACCAGGTCTCTTTTTCGACTAAAAAATCAGCAGTATGCGTAATTTCTTTTTGATTTTCGGGATTGATTAAATAATCTGCAATTCCAGAACCATCCTCAAATTTCATCCAGGCATTATGATAACAGGCAGAAAATTGCTGGTGCTTGTCTAAAAAATCAGCTTGGATTTGAAGTTTTTCCGGATCCGTAAAATAATCATCTCCTTCAATGTTTATAATATATTCTCCTTTAGCACTAAAGAAGGTGTGTAAATAATTTAATTTGGCACTTATATTTTTAGAGCGGATAAAGGCTTTAATTTTTGTTGGATATTTTTCAGCATATTCTTTAACAATGGCTGCCGTTTTGTCGGTTGATCCATCTTCACCAATAATAATTTCAAATTCAAAATTTGTAATTTGTGATAGGATGGAGTCTAAGCAAGTTCGTATAAAATCCTCATGATTATAGGTGATTAAGCAGACACTTACTTTTGGATTTTTGGGTGTACTCGAACCAGGATACAAACTCTTATCAAATAATTGATGATTTATCATTCTTCCCAAATTGCGTGACCTATTCCTGTTTTTCCAAATCCGTTCCCATTGTAAAATAAATGTAATTTATGGTCAAAATCTACGACATGGGGATATTCTACCATGATGTTGTCCCAGTGGCTAGTTGGATCAATATCTAATCCAAAATTATCCATTTTTTCCCAGTGCATTAAATCATTACTTTTAACACATTTAATTCGATAACTATTTGTTGGGTTTGTTCGGTAGTCAGATTCCATTCGAATAGAATACCACATGAGGAAGTAGTCTTTGTAGGGAATAATGCTGGCTTTAGAAATTCCTCCTTCTGTTCCTTCTAAAGGAACAGCAATCGAACTTAAGGGTTCCCAATCAATGGCATTTGGTGAAGTAGCTATTTTGATGTCATAGGTTGGTTCGGGTTTGTCATTAAAAACGCGCCACTCTCTACACGATAAATAATATCCTACGTAATGATCTTCTTTTTTTAAAATTGAAATAGTACCCACATAACCTGGTTCTTTATAAGAGGTTCCAAAAATGGGTCCTTCAGAAAATTTTTTCCAAGTTTGCCCCTGATCTTCACTGATGGCGAGTCCCAAGGTATTATGGTAGGGTACATCTAAGCGATTGGTCCAACCGATGTAATATAAATATTTCTTATCTCCAATGGTTACTATTTCCGTTGGCATAACACCTGCTACATCAAATTTTCCAATTGTACCTAGGGGTAAAATGGCTTCTTTTGATTCGAAGAGTATATTCGAGGGATTCCCCTTTTCAACATCAAGGTAATAGGGATGACTTTTGCCATCAATTCGTTTGGAGTAATAAATTCTCCAACAGTTCGGCATATCGACATCAACTACAGGTACTTGAGCATGATGTTTATCGAAAATATTTCCTTGTCTAATCCACATAAAAAAAGGAGAAATCATTTTTTGATTTCTCCCTACAAAGATACAAAATTAGATTATTTGATGGTTGAAAAATCAGTTGGACTCATGTAAATAGATTCAACTTTTTCGACAATTTTTCCATTTTTCTCTGATTCATCTCTTACACTGATCCATTTTGGATCTTTACGGAAGGCATCGAAAGAGGCCTTGCCAGCATCTTCGCTTTTATGAGCGAGTAAATACAATAATTTCGATTGACCTTCTTTTTCGATTGTTCTAAAATAGGCAATGTTGGTCATGCCATGTTTTTTAAACAATTTAGTGGTATGATCTCTAAAACGAGTTAATACATTTTCAATTTTGTCTGGAGCTGCCGTGTAGGTTCTCATTTCAAAAGTTCTATTTGGCTCTACAATGGATGATTTGATTTTTGGGGAAAAATCTGTTGCATTCATGAAAACACTCGTTACTTTGGCGACAATTTTACCAGATTCTTCCGATTTTCGAGCAACTTCCTTCCATTCTGGATCTCTTGAAAATTGTTTCCAGGATGAGTCTCTTTCTACTTGACTTGGATAGGCTAAAATGTAATACAAGGCATTTTGGTCGTTTTTGTTTGGAATCCAATAACCAATGTTTGTCATGCCATGTTTTTCAAAAATCTTGGTTGTATGATTTCTAAAACGGTTTAAAAGTGCCTCTAATCTTCCAGGATGACAATAGTAAATACGTAGTTCGAAATATCTGGAATCAGGTTTTTTGGAAAATCCTAAAAAGGAAACCATTAGAAGTAATAGTGTGATGTATTTTTTCATAGGAAATAATTTTTTTCTCAAATTATCATTTATTGTTGAATGTTCTATCCTTTTTTACGGATTTAATCGTTTGCTTAATAAAAGGTCAATTCCTTTGAATAGTTGTTCGGGTTGTAATGTTCTCCAATTTTCAACGTATAAATTACCTCCGAAATTGATGTAATAATCAATGTGGTATTTACTCCATTCTTTTTCGATAAATTCAGGGAAATTTAAAGCACATATCCAACCATTGTCCACTTCTTCAAACCATTCGGCATAATAATCATCATCGATTGATCCATGAAAATTAAATACATTTTCACCCAATAAAATGAAATGTTGTATTCCTTTCTCCAATAAATGATCTATGACATGTCGTTTAAAAAACATGATATCATTGTGCAGCGTGTCATTCCATTCGCCAAATAATTCGATGATGCAAAATTGGAGATGGTAGTCGACAAAAAGAATTTTCACATAAAGTGTCTCGGATTCTATTTCATCCCATAATGGATGAATGTAATAGCCATAAATCGTATGTTCATATTCAATTTCTGAATATTTTCTTCCATAGAAGGGCGACTTTGGATCATGGGCTGCCACATATTTATTTTCCCATTGAAAGGATGGCTCAATGTTTTGCATGTTCAAAGTAACAAAAAAAGGCCCGAATTTTCGGGCCTTTTCTTTTGTTGTTTTTTAATCATTACAAAACTTTAGTGCTTAGGAATTTGTTTGTGCCGTCAAATTCAGATTTGTATTTTTTATCCCCAATCGTAAAGAATACCTCTGTTTCTAACACTGCTCCATCTTTAGTGATTGATAATGCCTTTATCAAGGTCCAACCTGCATAATTAGCATTTAAATAGGTGCTAATATCAGTAGGAATTTTATCTTTCGTCAATTCATTAACTACGACATTTGGCAATGGCTGATTATCTTTTGGTCCTTTTCCTGGAGTTGTAAGCAGATTTAAATCTTTGTCAAACATAAACGTTTGAGAACTTCCAGCAACGGTAACGACCACATGATAATGGATGATTACATTGTCTTTCGAGATTGCTACCGCATTTTGTAGCGTCCAACCTTTAGCATTTGCATCCAAATAAGCTTTGATTTTATCTGGTAAAGTGGTAATGGTTGCTTTTGTTACATCTGCACCTTTTGCGTTTTCAGCAGATTTTTCAACTAATTTACCTGATTCATCATAGGTTAGATTATAAACGGTGCCATCTTTTTCTAAGTGGACATGGTATAATTTTGCACCTGCCTTATCTACAATTAATACTCCTGTTTTGAAAGTATATCCCGCAATGGCTGATTTTACAGCTGCAGGTAAATCTGCTTCTGTGATGGTAGCCGCAGGAGCAGGTTTGTCGGCATTTTTACCACCAGGCCCCATTCCGCCAGGACCCATGCCCATGCCATTTGGTTTTCCAATCATACCCTTGATTTCAGCTAAGAAACCACCATTCGCATCAAAGAAGTTCGAATATTTTTCGGTATTAAAGGTTAGTTCAACACGATATCCTTTTACAACATTCAAGCTGTCTATTTTTTTCGCAGCGTTATCAAAGGTGTAGTTAGGATATTTTCCAGTTAAATAATCCAAAATCGTTTTTGGTAATTCAGCTTGCGTAATTTGAACAGCTGTTTCACGTATTTTTCCTGATTTGTTTAACACCACTGAGGTTGAGCTAGTTGGTGTTTTTACATCCGCATTGTACAAGCTGTTACTTGCAATGACTGAATATTCTACTGTGGTTGCGTTTGCAAAAGTAGAAGTTACTGTTTTGACAACAGACGATGGCACCAAATCTTGATTCACACTCTGGATAGAGGTAGACCCCATATCTTCTTTCGAGCATGAAATCGCAGCGAATCCTAATAAAACGATTCCGGCAGATTGAATAAATGACTTTTTCATTGGTTTAAAATTTTAATTTTCTTTACTAACGGCTAAAAATCATTCAAATATATGCCTGAATCTTAATAAAATATCAAATTTCTTAAACTTGTCGACGAACCGACATAAAACGACAATGAATATTTCCTATTTTTGAAAAAAAAATAAAATTATGCTTTTAGCCATTGATTGGAATCCTAATCCAGAAATTATTTCTTTGTTTGGTTTTTCGGTAAGATATTATGGTTTGTTTTTTGCATTGTCGTTCTTGGCAGGCTTCCAAGTATTAAGTTATATCTTTAAGAAGGAGGGTCGACCGGCTTCTCAAGCAGATCAATTATTGATGTATGCAATGGTTGCAACTGTTATTGGTGCTCGGGTTGGTCATTATTTTTTTTATGAATACCCCTTATTGTTAGAAGATCCTGTTCGATTCTTTTTGCAGATGATTACGCCACCTTTTTCTGGCTTAGCTTCTCATGGTGCTGCTATTGGCTTGTTTACGGCATTTTATATTTATACAAAAAAGAATCCTGGACAATCGTATTTATATGTAACAGATCGGGTTGTTCCAACCATTGCACTGGGTGGATTTTTTATCCGAATGGGTAATTTAATGAATTCTGAAATTATTGGTAAGCCAACCAGTCTGCCCTGGG
This sequence comes from Bacteroidota bacterium, assembly GCA_041180785.1. GTDB lineage: Bacteria > Bacteroidota > Bacteroidia > Cytophagales > Spirosomataceae > Sandaracinomonas. Next base: position 32,219 of record JBEGQV010000244.1, read on the forward strand.
GATTTCGATTTTATCGGGACATGGAATTTGCATCCGTTCAGACAGGAGTTGTACCGCGCCACCCTTCTCAGTTGTATGAGGCACTTTCTTGTTTGGTACTGTTTTTCGTTTTAATGTTTATTTGGAATAAGAAAAAAGCCAATACCCAGGAGGGATTATTAACAGGGTGGTTTATGATTATTTTGTTTACTCTGCGCTTTTTTTATGAGTTTTTAAAAGAAAATCAAAGTGCATTTGAAAACGAAATGACTTTAAATATGGGTCAGATTTTGTCCATTCCTGCTGTTTTGTTTGGAGTTGCAGTGTTATTGATAAAAAGAAAACCATCCCATAACCCATAACATATAACTCATAACTCATAACCCAAAAGAACTTTCCCCAAATCTCTCATGAACGGAAAGCCAATGGTTTCATAATCATACTTGTCATCGTTAAAGATTTCATCTTCGTTACAGAGCATGCTGACTGAAACAAGGATTTCTTTGTTGTTTTTTTTGTCGACCAAATAAGCATTGTCTAATAAAAATCCATAAGCATCACCCACTTTGTTATAGATGGTTAAATCTGGATTAATGGTTGCATTTTTATCACTCCCGTAGTATAAAAATTTGCAATAAGTAGGGAAGATGTTTTTATCCTTATTGTAATTTGGGAAATCACTATCTGAGGGAAACATGGACATATATTTTCTCAGAAAGGCATAATCTTCATTGCTTAGATGTAATCTTTTAGTTTTTTTGATCGATTCTGGAAAAAAGATTCGTTTCAACAAATCATGTTGAGCTTCTAATGGGAATGAATTTTTATAGGTAAATTCCAAAGGTCTATTTTCGATTTGTCCTTGATCATTCATCACTCCCTTGCCCAATAAAATGGGTTTAGGGGCTTTGATGACTTCCTTATTTGTTCTTTGTGGCTCTTCGTAAATTATTTTTCCGCTTGGGTCTACAAATTGGACCGCATTCGTTATGCGATTTTCTTCTGGACTCAAAGGTATTTGCAATCTATGTGTAAGTCGAACTCCTTTGAATCCTTTTTTTGCCATTTCAGCATTTATTTCCTTTTGTCCAATCCACTCATATATTCGATTGTAGGCATCATTATCAGAAACCAACAGTATTTTTTTGATGT
>JBEGQV010000245.1:0-3777 GCA_041180785.1 Bacteroidota bacterium
TTGGAGGGAGATGCTGCATATGTTGGGATGGAATTGCAGATTTTGGACAATACCGCAAAGATTTATGAAAAATTACAACCCTATCAATATCATGGATCTGTTTATGGAATTTTTCCTGCAAAAAGAGAATATTTAAAACCTGTGGGCGAATGGAATACGGAGGAAGTTATCGCCCAAGGCAATCGAATTCAAGTGATTTTAAACGGCGAAACGATTGTGGATGGTGATATTGGGGAGGCGACAAAAGGAGGTACACCAGATCATAAAGAACACCCTGGATTATTTAATAAAACGGGACATATTGGCTTTTTGGGCCATGGTTCAGAATTGCGCTTTCGAAATTTACGCATTAAGGAATTAGGGGCATTGCCAACAAAAAAGAAAAAGAATTAGTAATTTAGGAGAAAAACAGAGCGTGTGGTTATTTTAACTACTTTATACAATTGCGAAAAATTTATTGAAAAGTGCATTGCTTCTTTAAAAGCTCAAACTTTTAAAGATTTCACATGTTACATTACAGATGATCTTTCCACAGACAGTTCGGTAGAAATTACAAAAAAGTTGATTCAAGGTGATGCGCGATTTGTCTTAATAGAAAACTCCGATAAATTATTTCAACCAGGAAATTATGATCAAATCATTCGCGACGAATCTAAAGTAAGTGATATGGATGTATGTGTGGAAGTGGATGGGGATGATTGGTTGCCAGATGAGGGTACATTACAGCGGGTGCATAATTTGTATCAAAATAAGATGGTTTGGTTGGCGAATGGAACTTTTCAATATCAAGACGGAAGTAAAGGCTTTGCTAAAAAGCCATCTTTTTTTACTTCTATTCGAAAACAAGACTTTGCTTTGACGCATATACGAACATGGAGAGCATTTCTGTGGCGTCAGATCAAAATGGAAGACTTAAAAGATGCTACTGGGAAATATTATGAAGTTGCAGGCGATTTAGCTTTTATGTTTCCAATGTTTGAAATGGCCGGTCCCTTACATTATCGATTTATGAAAGAGGTAAATTATGTTTATAATGAGGGTAATCCACTCAATGACCATAAACTACATTTATCCAAAGTGGGAGAAATTGTGAAAGAAATCAGGGCTAAAAAACCGTATCCCATGCTATGGAGAAAGCCAAAGAAAAAATAGTTTGGATTGACTGGTTGCGTGTCATTTCAACGCTTGCAGTTATTATCATCCATTCAGCAGCCAATTTGAATCGTCAATTTGGACAGGTACTTCCTCAAGAATGGTGGGCAGCCAATGTTTGGCAAGGAATTTCTCGATTTTGTGTGCCCGTTTTTTTTATGATATCGGGTGTGACGGTTTTAGGAAGGGATTTGCCCATCAAGGATCATTTCAGAAAACCATTTATACGCATCGTTATTCCATTTTTGTTTTGGCATTCCGCTTACATGTTTTTTAATTGGTTTGTACGCTATCGAGCCATGCCGATGAACCTTTGGGATACGGCTAAATTCATTGGGAATCAATTTCAAAACTATTCTTCCTATCATTTCTGGTACATTTATACATTAATAGGCATTTATTGCATTTTACCTGTTTTTAATAAATGGATTATTCGAGCTTCTAAATTGGAATTGGAAGTATTTTTAGGGATTTGGTTGTTGACTTTTCTTGTGAACAACGAAGGGTTGTTTGGTTGGAAATTTACAATTGATTTACCCTATAACAGTGGGTATCTTGGATACATGGTCTTAGGGTATTATTTCCACCATCAAGTGTTTGAAGACAAATTAATAAAAAAGCTAGCGCTTTTTATGTTTCTTTTGGGTGTTGGCATGGTTTTGTTTCCTACGTATTGGATTAGCACGTTTCAGGGCAAATTAGATTTACGATTTTATGGCAATTTTTCTCCAGGCGTTTTGTTTGAATCGGTTGGAATATTTTTGTTGGCAAAATATTATGCTTGGGATTGGAAAATTTGGGGGCTCGAACGAATTCGAAATTTTGTCAGCATCAATAGTTACGGAATATATTGTGCTCACTTATTAGGCTTATTTTATTTAGCAAAAATTGGCGTTCATTTTCACGTTTTTCAGCCTTTTTTAGGCATTCCATTAACAGGAATTGTGTGTTTAGTGGTATGCGGAATCTTGGTGGTTTTGCTTAAAAAAATACCCTTAGGAAAATACATTGCTGGATAATCCGAAGGGTAATTCCTTCTACATGGTTTTCATGTCAATGACGAAACGGTATTTTACATCGGATTTAATAACTCGTTCGAAGGCTTGATTGATGTCCTTCATGGCAATTACCTCCACATCGGATACGATGTGGTTTGCTGCGCAGTAATCCAACATTTCTTGTGTTTCCTTGATTCCTCCAATCATTGAACCTACGATACTCCTTCTTTTTCCAATTAACGTTCCAGCATTGAAACGATTATCTTCAGGAGGAATACCCACCACGAGCATTTTGCCATTGATTTTCAATAAGTTCAAGAATTTATTCATGTCATGTTTAGCCGCAACAGTATTGAGAATAAAATCGAATGAATTTTCTAATTCTTTCATTTTATTTTCATCGGTTGAAAGGGCAAAATGGTGTGCTCCAAGTGATTTTGCATCCGCTTCTTTTGATGGGCTTGTACTTAGCATGGTCACCTCAGCGCCAAAAGATGCTGCAAATTTTACGGCCATGTGTCCAAGTCCGCCTAGGCCTAATACGGCAATTTTGTGACCTTTTCCAACACCTGCAAAGCGTAGAGGAGAATAAGTTGTAATTCCAGCACAAAGGAGAGGGGCTACTTTTTCAAGGTCGGTTGTAAATGGAATATGAAGCGCATAATGCTCATCGATCACATATTTGTCTGAGTATCCACCATACGTGGGTGTTCCATCGCGGTAATAACCATTGTACGTGCCTGTCATGCCCTCATCGCAATATTGCTCTAAATCATCTTTACAACAAGAACATTTGCGACAAGAGTCGACAAATACACCCACTCCAGCCGTATCACCTACTTTGAATTTAGTAACGTTTGAACCCACTTCAATAACTTTTCCTACGATTTCATGTCCGGGCACAATGGGATAAACCGAAGGTCCCCATTCGGAGCGGGCCATGTGAATATCTGAGTGACACACGCCACAATATAGGATATCTACTAAAATGTCATTTGGGAGAAGTTCTCTGCGTTGAACTTCTAAAGCTTGGATGGGTGATGAGGCATTTGTTGCCCCGTATGCTTGTACTTTCATTTTATTTTTTTTTGTTTTAATCTCCAGGCGTTTCACACCGGGTTATTTAATTAAAGTCCCTCTTACTTTTACTTCTTGTTTCTTACTTTTTACTTCACAACCGGGTAGCCAATTTCAGATAATTTATTAATAACTATTTCAATTGTATCCGCTTCGGCTTCTACTTCTAGAATTTTAGTTTCTAAGTTTACATCTATCATATTGATATGGTCGATCTTTGATAAATTTTCTTTTACGCTATTGACACAACCTCCGCATTTTAAATTGGAGAGTTTAAGGGAGTATTTATTCATAGTTTTAATTTTTGTAGCCGCAACGGGAATCGAACCCATATCGAACGTTTAGGAAACGCTAATTTTATCCATTAAACTACGGGGCCATATTAAGTTTTACTTCAGTCAAATTTAACCAAACTTGTATGGCATACATACAATCACTGCTCAATTCACTGCTCAGTTAGATTTCCCAAAATGGGGAAACCCTTAATATTATTGAAGTCTATCATTCAAAGAACTAATTAATTTAAGAATCCGACATTCTATCCATTGAA
>JBEGQV010000246.1:0-13394 GCA_041180785.1 Bacteroidota bacterium
CATTATTTTCTTCATTATTGATCGGAGATGGAAATAACTTCGCTTTGGTCCAATTTTTATTTTCATCTAAGGTTGAATACCAAATATCTTGATTTTTTAATTTCCCTAAATTATCTGGATGTTTCCAACGGGTAAAATACAAGGTTTGACCATCAGGACTTATTACCGGGCAAATTTCATTATAATTTGAATTAATCTCCGAACCTAAATTTTCTCGATATAAGTTGGCATTATTATCTGTTGGCAATTTCAATGATTCCTCAATTGGTGTAATTGAGGAAGAAATTCCAATGGCATCGATTTGTGAATATCCTTTAATTCGCTGAGAATTAAAAGTAACTTTAATTCCTTTGACTTTAAAACTCGTTAGATAAGGCAATAAAACAGAAGTAACCTGACCATTCGCACGCTGATAGCCTGCAGGAAATGTTTTTATCGGAAAAATCTTGTTATTAAAATCTAATGCATCAATTTGAGTAATGGAACCCGCACCAAAGTTCTCAAAAATTGCAATTTGTCGGATTGACATCAGTGAATCAAATTCAACAATTAGATATTCATCATCTGGACTATCTGCTGTCAGTGTTTGCCATGCAGCAGCGGTTGGACCAAATTTTGGATATTTACTAGGCTTTCCTAAAACTTGTAAGGCTTTATTTTCCTTAGTTTGTATTAAAGGATCCGTAAATTCACTAGATGCCGCAATTAACTTTTGTGCCCAATGAACCTTCTGTGCAAAAACTTGCATACAGAAAAAGCTCATAAACAAAAATAGGCTACATTTTTTGATCATTAATTAAGCGGTAATATCTATCAAATTTTGAATGGTTTGAATTGGGTTTTCAGAGTTAAAAACAAAGCTACCTGCCACCAAAACGTTAGCTCCTGCCTCTACCAATGCCTTGGCATTGGAATTTGTCACACCTCCATCAATTTGAATTTTTAATCCCTTGTTACCCACTTCATCTGCCATTTCTTTCACCTCTTTCGTTTTTTGAATGGCATTTGGAATAAACTTTTGTCCACCAAATCCTGGATTAACCGACATGATCAAGACTAAATCTACATCAAGAATAATATCTTTCAGTACATTAGTTGGTGTTCCGGGATTAATCACAACTCCTGCCAAACAACCTGTAGCTTTAATTTGTTGGATGGTCCGATGGATATGCGGACAAGTTTCGAAGTGAACAGAAATCACATTAGCTCCTGCGTTCGCAAATGTTTCGATGTATTTTTCAGGCTCAACAATCATTAAATGTACATCCAATATTTTATTGGTTTTCTTTTTAATTGCCTCTAAAACAGGAAATCCAAAGGAAATATTAGGTACGAATACACCATCCATGACATCGATATGAATCCAATCAGCAGCTGATTGATTTAACATTTCGACTTCTTGACCGATTTTAGAAAAATCACAAGCTAAAACAGATGGGGCGATGATTACTTTTTCCATGAAACAAATTTAATTAAATTTAAGGATTAATTAGAAGGAATGGACGTAAGAAAAAGAATGGATGAACTGATTGTTCTGATAAACAAGTACAATCATGCCTATTATCAAGAAAATCAAAGTTTAATTTCAGACCAAGCATTTGATTTGTTATTACAAGAATTGATAAAACTTGAGCAAGAAAATCCATTATTCGCTTTACCTGATAGTCCTACACAACGAGTAGGAGGAACAATAACCAAGAATTTTGAAAGCGTAACGCATCAATTTCCAATGTTGTCCCTAGGTAACACGTACAATGAGGAAGATTTAAGAGATTTTGATGAACGGGTGCAAAAAGGTTTAGAGGAAAATGAAACATATGAATATATCTGCGAATTAAAATTTGATGGGGTGGCCTTATCATTTTGGTTCGAAAATGGTCTATTAAAAAAAGGGGTTACACGTGGAGATGGAACGAGGGGAGATGATATCACAGCCAACGTAAAAACGATTCGTTCCTTGCCCTTAAAAATTGATGATCAACAATTACCTCAGCATTTTGAATTAAGAGGTGAAGGTTACATGCCCATTAGTTCCTTTGATGCGATCAATGAAGAAAAGCTAGCCAAAGGAGAGCAAGCGTTGGCAAATCCTAGAAATGCGGCATCTGGTACGTTTAAAATGCAAGATTCATCAGAAGTTTCACGAAGGAAAATGGAATGTTTTATTTACTCCTTTTTAGCAAATGATAATCCCTTTCAAACACATGAAGAAAGTTTAGTTCATTTTGAAAAATTAGGATTTCCGATTTCCAAAACTTGGAAAAAATGTACTTCGATAGAAGAAGTTTTTGACTATATTCAATATTGGGAAGAAAGAAGAAATGAATTACCATTAAACACGGATGGTATCGTGATTAAAATTAATGATTTTAGTCAACAAGAGCGTTTGGGTTTTACCGCTAAATCTCCAAGATGGGCCATTGCCTATAAATATCCATCTGAAATTGCGCATACAACCCTTGAATCGATTAGTTACCAGGTAGGACGAACCGGAAATATTACTCCTGTAGTAAATTTGAAACCTGTTTATTTAGCAGGAACAATTGTTAAAAGAGCATCAGTACATAATGCGAATGAAATGGAGCGGCTTGATTTGCATGAAAATGATGTGGTGTTTGTGGAAAAAGGTGGAGAGATTATTCCCAAAATTACGGGTGTCGACATCGAAAAAAGAAAGGTCCACGCCAAAAAATTCGAATTTGTAAAGAAATGTCCGGATTGTGGCACGGAATTAATACGAGAAGAAGGAGAGGCAAATCATTACTGTCCGAATGAAAATGGGTGTCCGACCCAGCAAAAAGGAAAAATTGAGCATTTTATCCAACGGAAAGCTTTAAATATTGAATTTATTGGTACTGAAACCATTGAATTATTTTATTCAAAGGGATTGGTACGAAATGTTGCAGATTTATATGATTTAAAAGCTGACGCTTTTATTGGCTTGGAAGGATTTCAGCAAAAATCCATTCAAAATATTCTCCAGGCGATTGAACGATCTAAACGTATACCTTATCGACAAGTATTGTTTGGATTAGGCATTCGACATGTTGGAGCAACAATAGCAGAAAAACTTGTTCAGGTATTTCCAAGTATTGAAAAACTGAAATCTGCGACCTTTGACGAATTAATAGCCGTACCAGAAATTGGTGATCGTATTGCACAAAGTGTTAGGAGCTTTTTATCAATTGAACAAAATATTACTCTGATTGAACGATTAAAAGCTGCAGGAATACAATTTGAAGAAGAAATAAAGGAAATTGTTTATGAAAGCAGGGCATTAGACGGAAAAAGTTTTGTAATTTCGGGAGTCTTTAAGAATTTTGAACGAGATGATTTAAAAGTAAAAATCATTTCAAATGGAGGAAAAGTTCTTTCAAGTATTTCTTCAAAATTAGATTATCTAGTTGCGGGAGATAATATGGGACCATCCAAATTGGAAAAGGCACAACAATTAAATATTAAAATAATCAATGAGGACGAGTTTTTGGCCCTCATTTCATAATCATGCAGTATAATAGCAAAAAATTTCATGGAGTTGCACCCGCATTGGTGACCCCAATGAATTCAGACAAATCCATCCATTATGCAGGTTTAAAAAATCTTGTTGAATATGTGAGTGATGGTGGGGTAGATTATTTAGTTGTTCAAGGAACAACTGGAGAATCAGCCACAACCAGCGCAGATGAAAAGAAAAAGATTCTTGAAACCGTACAAAGTGCTAACAAGAAAAACTTGCCTATCGTTTATGGTTTAGGTGGTAATAATACAGAAAGTTTAATTAAACAAATTAAGGAAACATCGTTTGATGGTATTGATGCCGTATTATCTGTTTGTCCATATTATAATAAACCAAGTGCAAGAGGTGTTATTGCGCATTATACAGCGTTAGCAGACGTTTTACCTGTCCCGATGATTATGTATAATATTCCGGGAAGAACGGGTATTAACATGAGTGCAGAAATGGTTTTAAAACTTTCTGAGCACGAAAATATCATTGGAATCAAAGAGGCAAGTTGTATCATTGAGCAATGCATGGAAATTGCTTACCATAAATCTGATGATTTTTTATTGATTTCAGGAGATGATGTGCAAGCACTACCCATTATCTCCATTGGAGGAGTTGGAGTGATGTCTGTTATTGCCAATGCATTTCCAAAACAATTTTCAGATATGATTCATTTGGGATTAGCTGGAAATTTTGCTGAAGCACGAAAAGCACTAGGTGCGTTTTTGACGATAGATCCTTATTTATATGAGGAAGGCAATCCGGTAGGAGTTAAAAAGATTTTAGAAATCTTAGGTCATGGCACTGCTGAGGTGCGTATGCCATTAGCAGCTGCTTCAAATGAATTAGGAGAAAAATTAAGAAAGATTATTCAACAAGAAAAATTAACAAAATAATGTTTGTACACGTCGTAAATTTTTGGTTAAAAAAAGGACTTTCTGCAACTGAAATTGCAGATTTTGAAAGAGGAGTTAAGACTTTAGGCACAATTGATGGTTTATTACAATTTAATGTAGGAAAACCAGCTGCAACGAATCGTCCGGTAATTGACAGAACATATGATTACTGTTTATTAACAGTTTTTGCAGATGAGGCGGCACATGATGTATACCAAGAAGTACCTGTGCATTTAAAATTTATTGAAGATTGTTCTAAATACTGGGAGAGGGTTTTAATTTATGATTCTGAAACGATTTAAATATATTTTACTTTTTGAGGTAGCATTAGGTATTTTTTCCTGTGGAAAAAATTTGCAGCCTAGTACCTATTATGCAAAAAATCCAAAAGATGGAAGTTTAGAAACGCATTCTGGCTTGGGTTTTCAAATACCTTTAAAATATGATATCGACATCTTTATTGCAAATGAAAGTAAACCGAAACAGTCGTATGCAGTAATTGAAACAATAAGCTTAAGTAATGAAGAACCTCTTCAGGAAAAACAAAATCAAGGAGGTAAAATGCTCTACATTGGCAATACACAAGTCAAGAAAAAAGAATTGCTCGATAAACTAGTTGCCAAGGCCATTGACCTTGGAGCAACAGGTTTGATGGATATCAAATATCAAGTGTATACCACCCAATTTACGACAGGATATTCCTTTACTGGAACAGCGATTCGTTACGTTCTGAAATAATTCGATAGAGCTCAATGTTGGAAATCAGCACTTGGGCTCTTGATTTTACAATAGAAATCTTAATATTTTTCAAATTTCGCTCCTTAAAGGTAATCATCCGTTTATTTCCAATAGTCTTTGCCTTTATTATTTCCAAATTCCCCTTGTCGTCTTCTATAGTAACGTGAAATTCAGCCACACGTTGACCAAACGCAATCGGTTCTTGAAGCATTAACGTATTAGCTTGGATAGGTGCTTGAAAAACAAGATAAATTTCTGGATTTCCTGAACCTGAAATTCTGGTATTTGACTTAGTCAATAAATTAACAAATGACTTTCTTCTAAGTTCCGCAAATTGAAGTAAAGCAGATGAGTCATTTGGATGAATTAATCCTTTATTATCTACAGGAATATTTAAAAGCAAATTTCCATTGCGTCCGACTGATGAAACATAAATTTTCATCAGACTATCAGGAGTTTTAACCTTGTTATCTTGTTCAGGATGGTAATACCAACCCGGGCGAATGCTCACGTCTACTTCTACAGGTACCCAGTGTGAACCATTTATTTGTCCATTTTTGTAATTGTCAAATTTTGGAAAACCAGGATATATTTCATTTTTATTGAAAGGGCTCCACGTTTCATCATAAGCAAAACCTTTTTCGTTTCCTACCCACCGAATATCTGGACCATTATCAGAAAACTGGATGGCATTTGGCATGTATTTGTTTACTGTACCATTGAATAAAGGCCAATCATAAATTTGTTTTTTACCATTAGGACCTTCTCCATTGGCACCATCATACCAAAACTCAAAAATTGGACCATAATTTTGCAAAATTTCTTTTTGCATATTTACATATACCTGGTTATAACGATCCGTTCCATAATCCGGATGAAAACGATCCCATGGAGAAAGGTAAACACCTAATTTCAATCCATATTTTTTACATGCTTTTGAAAGTTCTTTCAAAACATCTCCTTTACCATTTTTCCAAGGAGATTTTGATACATTATGTTCGGTAAATTTGGAAGGATACAAAGTAAAACCATCGTGATGTTTAACCGTCAGGATTAACCCTTTCATACCAGCATTCTTAGCAATTCTAGCCCATTGGTTACAATCCAATTTTGTTGGGTTGAATAATTTAGCAGATTCTTTTCCTTCACCCCACTCGACATTTGTGAACGTATTCATGTTAAAATGAATGAATCCATAATATTCCAATTTTTGCCATTCTAATTGCTTTTGGGAGGGAAGAGGAGAAACAGGTTTAATTTGTGCAAAAATTTGAAAGGAATAAATACACAATAAAAGTAAAAGAATCTTTTTCATTTTAGTAATTAGCGTAAAGTAGAATGTTTTCTATAATTGTTTGACCTTGTGTTGGTATTGATCTAAAAATTGGATTAAAATTAAACCAACTTATGGTACCTTTTCCTATTTCTTTCGATCCAAACCAAACCGTATTTGAAATTTGTTTTTTGATTTTAGAACCTAAGAATCCATTGACTTTTGGAGAATTTCCTGTTTTCAAAATAGGATTAAAATCGCCAGATGAAGCAAATAAAGTATTGGAAGTATTCAAAATATAGGTTTTTGAATTTTGATTTCTAAAACCATAAGGATGACTATTTTCTAAATTAACTTCTAACAAATTTCCACCAATTGTTGCCGACAAAGCATTTCTTTCTCGCAAGGCATAAATGTCTTTAGATTCGGTAGTATCTTTCAATTCTTTCAAATTTTTACCTAAATCAAATGGTGCATTTAAGAACGAATTGATTGAATTTTCAAAACAAATTAATTTGCCTCCATTTGAAATCCATTTTTGAACCGTTTTTAATTCTCCTTCATTAAATTTAAAATTTGAGGAAGGAATAAATAAATGCGTGTAATGGTCGATTGGTTTATTGAAGAAATCATTCAGCTGAATATAAGTAGCAGTACTTTTAAAATTGGTTTTAAAGAAATAAGCCAATTCTCCTTGCTGATTGGTATCAAAATTTTCATTGGCAATTATTGCCACTTTAGGTGTTAGAAAATATTTAAAATGTTCTGAACCTAAATCTGCCCCTTTGTCGAACCGAAAAGATTTCATTGAATTTAATGCAATATTATTGGCATCAGCCAAGCTTATGAGAGGGGTGAAGTCCTTTAAACTTTTGTTTTTAGAAAAAATAAAAAAGTTTCCTGCTTCAATTTTCTTTCCATCTTTTTCTAAGGGTAAATCATTGAAAACGATTTCATATCCCATTGATTTTGCTTTTAAAAGTAATTCAATATCTTCTGGATTTTGGGGTAAAAAATAGAAACCCAAGGCATCTTTATCCAAAATATTTTTGACCTGAGCCAATGTGAAATTATTAACAGGAACCAGTTTTTCTTTTAAACCAAAAGCCTTAATTCCATGAATTTGGAACATATTCCAAGCAGTGATGTCATAGGTTACACTATCTTCTAAGGCAATCACTGGATCCAGTAAGACTTGAGCAATTGGAGAGGCGCTTTGAAAAGTTGAAATAATCAAATCATTTACGCCAACTTTATAATTGGGTATATTCTTATCGTCAAAAAAGGAATAGGGTTGTTGTGCAGAAAACTCTTTACCAACATATCCCATTTCAATTCTATTTTTTCTCAACAAATCTATTAAATCTTTCGATTTAGCAATTTGATCTTGTGGAATTACATAGGTTTTGAATTGATTTGTTGGATTATTTCTTGCCTTTTCATGATTTGCATAAAAAACAGATTTCAATTGTTCTGCATTTTCCAAACTCCAATTCACCAAATCATTGGCCAAAGTTCTGTGGTGTAAAACACGTTCAGTAAAATGTAATGTGTCACCATTGTTCAATTTTTGACTCAATCCCGCTTTTATGCCTCCTTGTTCCAATGTCATAGCCAATGCACCATTCAAAATTGGATAGGTGTCGCCATAAGATGGATATAACAAATCATAGACCTCGGAAGTAAAATAGGTCCAACCTTTGCTATCGAATAATTTGGCAAAAGATTTCCCAACACTTTCTTGCAACTGTTTGGTCCCTTCGGAAATAAAATTCAAATAAGGTTTGGCAGCTGGAGGAAAATAATAGGAGTGTTGACCACTTTGCTCATGGAAATCTGCATGCAACATGGGCATAAACGATTGATAAAAAGCAATGCGTTGTTTGGATTCAATTTGTGTTTGCCATGCCCAATCTCGATTTAAGTCGTGAAGAAAATGGTTATATCGTCCTGAAACCTTTCCTTCAAAATGTTCATGATCTAAAGGGTCTGGATTTCCGCCTGAAAAATAGTTTTTGCGATTAAATTGGGTGGCATAGGCTTCTCTGCCATCTGGATTGATACAAGGATCAAGTAAAATAACAAAACTTTTGCCAGCCATTTTTTGAACTAATTCATTGTATTTAATGGCCAAATCGTACATTAAACCCAACGCTGCCTCAGAACCTGCCGCTTCATTACCATGTACATTAAAGGAAAGATTTATGATTAAAGGGGTTTCGGAAGTAGCTTTTGCCTCACCATTGATGATTTGCAAATGAGTTTTTTTGAGGGCCTCAAGTTTTGATTGCAGTCCTGGGGATGTAATAATTAATTGTCCCAATTCTCTTCTTTCGTTGGTTTTCCCATAAGATACCCATTGAAAATTCTGAGTGTTTGAGGTTGCTATGTATTTTGCATAATCAACAATTTGATGGTGGTAGGTAAATTGTTCTCCTAATTCATAGCCTAAAAATTCTTTGGGCGATTTTTGTGCAATAATTGAAAATGAAATGGAGATAAAAAAGAGTAACTTTTTGTACATATCTATAATTTATTGTGAAGAATCAATGAAATTATGAAAAATAAGGGTAAATTAAAAGTCTAAACTACTTTTACTATAAATTACCCATTATGGCACTACCTGTTGAAAAATCGACGCTTAGTACATCCGAAAACAGCTCTAAAAACTATTTATTTCCATTAATACTTGTCACCTCCTTATTTTTCCTATGGGGACTAGCCAACAGTTTAAATGGTACCTTAGTTAAGCAATTTCAAGTTGCCTTAGACCTTCAACGTTGGCAGGCAAACATTGTTGAAACAGCCTTTTATTTTGGCTATTTCGTGATGGCTTTACCTGCTGGAATTGTCATGAAAAAATATGGATACAAAATGGGTATTTTGTTTGGCCTAGGCATGTATGCCATCGGAGCCTTTTTGTTTTATCCGGCAGCAAGTGTTCGTGAATACAGTTTCTTTTTATTTGCGCTGTTTTTAATTGCTAGCGGTATTGCATTTTTGGAAACGGCTGGCAATTTATATGTAACGGTATTAGGAGATGCAAAATCGGGCGATTTCCGATTAAATTTAGCACAATCTTTTAATGGCCTTAGTACCATTTTAGGACCCGTCATTGGAAGTTTATTTGTCTTTTCAGAAAATGAATATACCAAAGATCAATTAGCTCAATTACCCCTCGAACAAGTCGAAGCGATTCGAATTCAAGCCGCAAATTCGGTGCAGAGTCCTTATATCATCATTGGTATTGCTGTTGGGATTATTGCTATTTTATTTGCATTAACGAAACTACCAGAGGTTACTACTTCTTCCAATGAGCAACAGGGAAATTTGTCTATTGGACAATTGTTGAAAATTAAACATTTGCGTTTAGGCGTTATAGCTCAATTTTTAAATATTGGCGCACAGGTTTCCATTTGGGGAAATTTTGTTGATTTCAAATTAGATTTGGCACGAAATTCGAATTTATGGATTGTTGAAAAAATATATCAAATCAGCAGTTCAATGAGTGATGTACAAATTGCTAGTTTTCATGCATCCTTTGCCTTTATTTTGTTTATGTGTGGTCGATTTGTAGGTACATACTTTATGGGCAAATTTGAATCCAACAAGGTATTAACGATTTATGCCTTAGGTGCTGTTGCCTCTATGATCATTTGTATTTTTGGAAGTGGAATTTGGGCGGTAATTGCTTTAATGATGGTTTACTTTTTCCAATCCATCATGTTCCCAACCATTTTTGCACTTTCATGCAAAAATCTAGGCGATAATTCAAAACTTGCCTCATCCTTATTGATTATGTCTATTGTAGGAGGATCTATTATTCCACCCATTACTGCCTATTTATTTAAAATTGGACCATCTATTGCCCTAGTTGTTCCATTGGTATGTTTTATATACATCGTATTTTTTGCTTGGAAGGGATATAAAACATCAAATTAACATGCAGAAATTTACGTTAATGTTGGATTTAAAGAATGACCCGCAATTGATTGAGGAATATGAAAATATTCATAAGGAAATTCCGGCTTATATTGCAAAAACCATCAAGGATTCTGGCATTACTAAAATGGAAATATTCCGATTTGAAAACCGAATGGTGATGCATATTGAAGCAAATGATGAATTTTCATTTGATGAAAAAAGTAAAATGGATGCCAATGATCCAAAAGTGGTTGAATGGGAAACCAGAATGGCTGGATTTCAACAAATTATTCCTGGTACAAAAGCAGGAGAAAAGTGGGTACTAGCAAAACAAATTTTTGATTTATAATTTTATGAGTAAGCGTTTTTTACAGATTAATCCAGAGGATAATTTATTAGTTGCCCTGCAAGACTTAAAAAAAGGTGAAGTAATTGACCATGCAGGGAATCAAATTACCTTGGTAGACGATATCGCTGCCAAACATAAATTTACAACAGAACCCATTGCAAAAGATGGCAATGCGTATATGTATGGGGTGTTGGTGGGACATGCGAGTCAGGATATTCCCAAAGGAGGATTGATCCATACCTTCAATTTACATCACGCTTCGCAGGAATTTCAAGGTAAGCAAAAAGACTATACTTGGACAGCTCCGAATGTAGATAAATTTAAAAATAGAACGTTTAAAGGATATCAAAGAGCAGACGGACAAGTGGGAGTAGCTAATTATTGGTTGGTCATTCCGTTAGTATTTTGTGAAAACAGAAATATTGAATTGTTAAAAAATGCCTTTGTTAAAGGTTTAGGTTTTGAACGTCAAGATCCTTTTACACAGCGTGTGAGCCAACTAAAAAAACAATTTGAGGCAGGAAAATCACTTGAATTAGTAGAAGAAAAGATTGAAGGTCCCTTGGTTTTCAAAAGTCCTTTATTCCCGAATGTAGATGGGATCAAATTCCTGACCCACGAGAGTGGATGCGGTGAAAACAAAGATGATTCTGAAAATTTATGTGCTTTACTAGCTGGATATTGTGTCAATCCAAACGTAGGAGGGATTTCAATTTTAAGTTTAGGTTGTCAACATTCACAAATAGAAGTTTTTAAACAAAAACTTCATGAAAAAGACCCCAATTTTGCGAAACCTATTCATTTTTTTGAGCAGCAGCAAGACGAAGGAAGTGGCGTAGAAAATTTACTAAATGAAGTAATTGTAAAGACCTTCGAAGGATTAGTTGAAATTAATAAACAAGTACGGACAGAAGCACCTTTATCGAAATTGCGTGTTGGGGTCAAATGTGGAGGATCTGATGGATTTTCTGGCATTTCGGCAAATCCGGCGATTGGACACACAGCAGACTTAATCGTTGGACTTGGGGGCACGGTAATGATTGCTGAATTCCCAGAATTGTGCGGGGTAGAACAAGAATTACAAAACAGAGCAGTGAATGCCGAAGTAGCAGATAATTTTGGCTATTTAATGAAGGAATATGCTAGGAGAGCAGCATTAGTTGGCGCAGGATTTGACATGAATCCATCTCCGGGAAATATTAAAGACGGCTTGATAACAGATGCCATTAAATCTGCAGGAGCTGCAAAAAAAGCGGGGACTTCTCCGATTGAGGATGTGTTGGGCTATGGTCAATATGTAACCAAAAAAGGATTAAATTTAGTTTGCACTCCAGGAAACGACGTATTGGCAACAACTGGTATGGCAGGGGCAGGAGCTACGATTCAATTGTTTACCACTGGTTTAGGTACCCCAACAGGCAATCCGATTAGTCCGATGGTAAAATTATCAACTAACACACGTTTGGCAGAAAAATTACCGGAAATCATTGATATCAATTGTGGTCCGATCATTTCTGGTGAAAAAACGGTAGAAGAAATGGGCGAAGATGTGTTGGAATATGTGATTCAATTGGCCTCTGGAGAGGTTCAAACCAAGGCCATGCAATTGGGACAAGATGATTTCATGTTTTGGCGACGTGGGGTTTCATTGTGAGTTATGGGTTATGGGTTATGGGTTATGGGTTATGAGTTATGGGTTATGGGTTATGGGTTATGGGTTATGAGTTATGAGTTATGAGGTAGTTGCAACCCTTGTGGTTGCATGGCATAGAACCCCGCAGGGGTTCAATTTTAAATAGCCTGGGGTAAAACCCCAGGAATAAAAGGGGTGAAACCTCAGGAATAAAAGGGGTGAAACCCCAGGAATAAAATAAAAATAATATGTTCAATTATACATGTAAAAAAGTTGTTGTAACGGGTGGTGGATCAGGGATTGGGAGGGCGATTTCATTAGGGTTTGCCAAACAAGGGGCAGAGGTGCATATCATTGATTTGGATTCTGAAGGGACTCGCAAAACAATAGAGGAGGTGCAGGCCATTCAATCAAATGCACAATTGCATTTGATTGATATTACCAATTTGGAAGCCATTCAAGCATTAGCCTTGACCTTACAACCAATTGATATTTTAGTAAATAACGCAGGAATCGCTCAAATTGGTAATTTACAAAATACCAGTTCGACAGATTTTCAACGCATTTTTGATGTCAATGTAAAAGGTGCCTTTCATTGTATGAAAGCATTTATCGGTGGCATGTTGACAAAAGGAAAAGGGGTTATTTTAAATATGGCATCCATTGCAGCATCTGTCGGTATACCCGATCGTTTTGGGTATTCAATGACCAAAGGGGCCATTAAATCCATGACCCAATCGGTTGCCAAAGACTATTTACACCAAGGCATTCGATGCAACAGTATTTCACCGGCAAGAGTACATACACCTTTTGTAGATGGATTTATCGCCAAAAACTATCCGAATAATCAGGAAGAAATGTTTCAAAAATTATCGTCATCCCAACCGATAGGTCGGATGGCAAAACCAGAAGAAATTGCTACTTTAGCTTTGTATTTATGCTCCGACGAGTCAGAATTTATCACAGGTTGTGATTATCCAATCGACGGCGGCTTTTTATATTTAAACAATTAATACCTATGAAAATTAAAGTAACTAGCATCTTAGCCATTTTGGCTATTTCGTTATTCTCATTCA
>JBEGQV010000247.1:0-8289 GCA_041180785.1 Bacteroidota bacterium
ATCCGAGAACCTACAAATAAATCGAGATCGCCATCTTGATCAAAGTCACCTGCAGTAACACTTGAACCATTTTCATAGATCATAGGCAACGTTAAGGATCTTGAAAATTTACCTTTACCATCATTTAGATATAATAAATCATGTAATTCTGGAGCATTCTCTAAAAACTCATTACTACCCGTTACCACGTAAAGGTCTAAATCTTTGTCGCCATCTGCATCAAAGAAAATGGCATCCGTATTTTCAGTGGTTTTATCCAAAGCAAAATCTGCTTGAGGGGCATCTACATATGCACCCGACCTTGATTGAATGTACAGTTTTTTATCTTGTCCGGCAGCTCCTCCAATATACAAATCTGTTAGTCCATCTCCATTCACATCGCCTGCGGCAAGAGCCGGACCCTGAGTCGACAATTTTTGCTTAATCAAGATATCTCGATCGAAATCTGTAAACGGACTTTCGATGTGTTTATAGGCTAAACTTGAGGTATTATTTTCAAAAATTGGTGTAGATTTTGAACTTTTTTGTACCCATTTTTGTTTTGCATTTTTAATATCTAAGATGAGAACACTATTAACCTTAGGTAGACGAATCACCTGCATTAGGTCATTCGGCCAAATGACTTGCAAGGAATCTATGGTAGAAGTATTTCCCAATCCAAACACCATTTTTAAATCGCAGCTCGACTGAAATCCACGATTAGGCATTTGTTGCAAGAATTTTAGATTCCCACCTTGGTAAATAGTTACTTTTGCACCAATCCCATTTAAATTATTACCGTCCCCCTTTAATTTTACGGTTAAATGATGACTACCTAATTTTTCAGTGGCTTTATTTTTATAAACGGATAAAGGCGCATTTACGTTATTCACGATTAAATCTAAGTCGCCATCATTATCCAAATCACCATAAGCTGAACCATTAGAAAATCCTGGACCCTTCAATCCCCAATCTTCTACAACATTTTTAAATTTCAAATTGCCGTGATTTTTAAAGGCGTAATTTGGAATGGGAACGGAAGATATTTTATCGACAAATTCTTTATAATCGAATTTCTTTCCATTCAACATTTGTTGCATGTTACTACGATCCGCTAAGAAATCCACAAAATCCTGATCGGTCAAATCTTTGGCAATACCATTGGCTACAAAAATATCTTTTGAGCCGTCATTATCCATATCAAAAATTAAAGCACCCCAACTCCAATCCGTGGCATGAACACCTGAAAATTGTCCGATTTCACTAAACGTATCATCACCGTTATTTAAATGAAGATTATTACGCATGTACTGATGCCAGAATCCGCGCTCTTCTTTTAATTTGACGAGGTTATGTCCTTCAAAAATAGACGTTGTTTTTAGTCGATAATCATCTCCTGGCAACATATCTGTTACAAAGATGTCAAGATTACCGTCATCATTTATATCTGCGATATCAGCCCCCATCGAACTCAAGGAAATATGAGGCATCTGATTTTCCAAATCCTCCTTAAATGTTCCATTATGTTGATTGATATATAAATAATCTCTTTCATAAAAGTCATTGGAAATATAAATATCCGGCCAGTTGTCGTTGTTTACATCTCCAATGGTGATCCCCAATCCAAATCCGATGAGGCTACCATAAATCCCTGCTTGTTCTGAAACGTCCGTAAATTTTAAAACTGATTTACTTGGACTATCGTTTCTAAATAATTTATCGCCACCGAGGCCATCGCGCGTTTCGCGCAAATTCATATACCCTAATTTATCAATAGGTGTAAAGCTATTGTTCAACAAATACATGTCGAGATCGCCATCGCGATCATAATCAAAAAAGGCTGCATGCGTAGAAAATCCACCATCTAATAAACCAGCCTCTTTGGCTACTTCTTTAAAATGAGGAATTCCATTTTTTGTACCTTCATTCAAGTATAATTGGTTTCCGCGTTCATCGCGAGAACCCGAATTACACACATAAATATCCATATTTCCATCACCGTTAACATCGGCAAAGGTCACTCCCGTGGACCAAAATTTCTTTCCAACAATTCCACTTGCTTGGGTAATGTCTTGAAATTTAAAATCACCTTTATTGAGGTAAAGTTTATTGTCCTCAAAATTTGATGTAACAAACACATCCGACAATCCGTCGTTATTGATATCTCCAATGGCCACTCCACCACCGTTATAGAAATTACGGTAATTAAAGATATTGAATTCCTTTTTCTCTAAACTTCGATTAACAAAGTCAATACCCGTTTGTTCGGCTGACATTTCTTCAAAGAGTGTATCGTTTTTTGAAGAGCAAGAAAAAACTAAAAATGATATAAAAACAAGGAAAAAATATCTCATGTTCGATCTAAAATAATGATGCAAATTTAAGACATCTGCAATAGATAAAAAAAGGGCAGAATCTAAGATTCTGCCCTAAATTTTATTGAATTCAGATTAATAACCTGGATTTTGTTTCAATAATGGGTTCGCATCGATACGAGGCTGAGGAATCGGGAATAATTCGCGAGACTTATCAGTCACCTTCATAAATTTACGAGGTGTAGAGAATACGCCGAAACGAATCATGTCATTTCTTCTCCATCCTTCCCATGCAAACTCACGTCCTCTTTCTGCTAAGATATCAGCAGCTGTGATAGATGTTAACGCATCTACACCAGAACGAACACGGATTTTGTTCACATCAGCTAAAGCTTCAGCAGTTTTTCCTAAACGGAAAGCAGCTTCAGCACGCATCATGATCGCATCAGCTAAACGGAATACAACGTAGTCATTTGACTGGTCACCGTTCGGGTTGTTGCGTTGGATTTCATATTTCTGTGAACGGATACCTGCAACTTGGAATTCTGGATCAGCATCTGTCATTTGATCTTTTTGGAAATCAGCGATGAACGCTAATGGATTTCCTTTTGCATCTTTCAATGCAGCACCAGAAGCAGCATATTGCTGACCTTTGATCCACATTGCTTGACGTAAATCTTTCGCTTCGAAAGAGTTATAGAAATCAGCTAATGTACAGAATCCATTCCAAGGAGAGTTACCTAAACCATAAGTTTGTTGGTTAGCATAGTGTAACGTTCTCATTTGGAAGTTCATACCACCCGCTTTGAAGCTATCGAAAGGAATAGTCCAGATGTTCTCAGAAGAACCTTGGTTTTGAACGATAAAGTTCGAAACAGTAGAAGAAGCTAATGAATATGAGTTAGCAGAGTTGATTACTGCATTTGCAGCATCATAAGCACCTTGCCAATCAGCAGTACCAGAGTACACTGCAGCATTCAATTTCAATTTAGCTAACAACATCAAGGCAGCATCTTTCGTCATACGGCTATAAGCCTTACCTGTTACCAAGTTAGGGATAGCAGCCTCTAATTCAGACTTGATGAACGCGTAAACCTCAGAACGAGATTTTGTTCCACCTGCTGATGCGTTGTCTGTAATGATCGGTACATTACCGAAAGCATCAATTGCCATGAAGTAATAGAAAGCTCTTACAGCACGTAACTCATCTACCGCCTTTTGATTTGTTTTAACAACAGGGATCAATTGGTTAATTTGAGAAATATTACCGAAGATAAAACCCCACATTCCGTTGATTGGACCATGTTGAGGCGTCCAAGTGTGGCGAGAATAAGCCAACCAGTCACCACCATCATACCAGTCACCACCACGAGTAGGTACAATTAATTCATCCGAAGATGCTTCACTTGGATTGAACCAATCCCAAGTAATACCTCTAAGACCTGAGTAAGCAGGACCTAAAGCCGCAGCAATTTGAGCATCAGTTTTCAAAAATTGATCCGCTGGGATCGCATCGTATACTGGCTCAGTTAAATCTGTACAAGATTGCAATGCTAACGAAGCGATAACACCAACCGAAAGTACTTTATAAATATATTTTTTCATTTTAACTAATTTTTAAATTTCGATTATAAAACAATAATTATTGATTGTTTGTTAGAACGAAAGATTTACACCAGCAGTGAATGCACGAGTCTTGTAGTAAGTTTCACGAACATCAACACCTGGAGCAGCAGAACCGATAGCTAACCTTTGGCTAACCTCTGGATCTACACCAGTATATTTAGTAAACAACGCTAAGTTGTTACCAGCAATATAAACTCTAGCTCTTTTGAATACACCTTTCACTGGGAAGTTATAACCTAATGAAGCGTTTCCAATTCTTAAGAAATCGCCTGATTCAACATAGTAATCCATAGGGATTGTACGCTCATCATTGATTACTGAAGTAAGAGCAGATTTTAAAGCACCTGATTCAGCGATACGACCATCTTGACGACCTAACAATAATCTGTTAGTGTTAACAATTTTCGCACCTAAATTGCTGTTCAACATGAATTGGAAGTCGAAATCTTTGTAACGAACTGAAGTTGTTAAACTTCCAACGAATACTGGGTTTGGATTTCCGATATATGTTCTATCTGCAGCGTTTGGATCAATTGTTCCATCGCCGTTCAAATCTTTGAATACATACTTACCGTTTTCAATTCTGTCTACGATTGCACCATAGAACTCACCAATTGGGTGACCAGCTTGCAATACAGAGAAGTTTACGTTAGATGTACCACGGATAAAGCTACCCAATGACGTAGATAAGAATACCTGGTCTGGTGCAGCGAATTGATCGTTTTTCAAGCTAACCACTTCGTTCTTGTTGAAAGAACCTGCGAAAGTTGAAGAAACGCTCCAATCTTTGTTCTCTAACCATTGGTAAGTTAAAGTTAACTCAACCCCTTGGTTTTTAACAGAACCGATGTTAACTAACATGGTTGGATATACATAACCTTTCTCTTGAGGAACGTTAACTGTATATAATAAATCGTTAGTTGAACGAGTGTAATAATCTAATGATCCTGATACTTTACCTTTCAATAAAGAGAAGTCGATACCAGCACCGTAGTTTTCGTTAATCTCCCATTTCAAGTTAGGATTTGGGTTCGATTGGATAGCATAAGCAGGTAAGAAGTCATCTGCAGAACCATCATAGTAAGAACCATTAGCACCATAGAATGATTTAGATAACAAAGGACGAATACCTTCTGAGTTACCAGTTCTACCCCAGCTAACACGTAATTTCAAGTTATCAATGTTTTGGTTTCCTTTCAAGAAAGGCTCTTCGCTCAATGTCCAACCTACTGAAACTGATGGGAAAGTACCCCACTTGTTGTTATCACCAAATTTAGTTGAACCGTCACGACGTACGTTCACTGTAGCAAAATATTTGTTCATTAAGCTATATTGAGCACGTGCTAAGAAAGAAACCAATTTGTATTCATTCTTGTAAGAAGAAATTAAGTTAGGATTTGTACGAATACCTAAACCTGAACCTAAGTTGTTAGCTTCGAAAGCATCTGTTAAGAAGTTATTGTTACCAGCAGCAAAACCATCTGCTACTACATCTTGGTAAGTATAACCACCTAAAATAGATAAATTTGACACATCGTTCAATTTCTTATTCCAATTTAAAGTAGTCTCAAATTGTTTATCAGTAATTGAGTTTAAGTATCTTGTTGCTGCGTTACCACCTACAGTAGATAATAAGTTACCTGGAGTAGATTTTGAGAAAGCAGAACCATCATTAGTTTGCGTACGTAAAGTACCCGCAACACCTAAAGTTAAATCCTTAGTCAATGCATAAGTAGCTTGTGTATTGAATAAGAAGTCATGTAATCTTTCCTTTTGGTATTTGTTATCTAAAACCGCTTTCGGGTTGAAGTTTGCAAATGTACCAGGAATTTGGAAGTACGTTCCATCTGCATTGTAAACAGGATCAGTTGGACGCATGTTCATTGCAAAACCAATTGCTCTTGTATCAGTGATCTGCGCATTAGTTTGCATAGCAGACATGTTAAACTTCAGGTTTAATTTACCACCAATAGCTTTAGCATCTAAGTTCAAACGACCCGTCATACGATCTTTACCTGAACCTAATAAGGTACCAGTTTGATCTAAATAACCTACTGAAGCACGGTATGCTAAATTTTCAGATCCACCAGAAACCGCTAGGTTGTGGTTTTGTGAAACTGCAGCACGAGTAATTACACCTAACCAATCTGTGTTAGCTCCTAAATCATCAAATTTTTGATTGTATTTAGCAGCAGCAGCACGGAAGTCAGCAGCGTTTAATAAGTCTGGACGCTGCGAAATAGTCTCAGAACCTACATAAGCTGAATAATCAACGGAAGGAACACCTGACTTACCACGTTTTGTGTTAATGATGATTACACCGTTAGCACCACGAGAACCGTAGATCGCAGCTGAAGATGCATCTCTCAAAACATCCATCGATAAGATATCTTCTGGAGCAACGTTTTGAATAGGAGCACCAATTACACCGTCGATAACATATAATGGCTCAGAACCAGCGTTCAATGAACCAGTACCTCTCAAACGAACTGTTGGAGTTGAGTTAGGGTCTCCAGATGCTTGTGTGATTACCAAACCAGCTACTTTACCTTGAGCAGCAGCTAATGGGTTAGTTACAACACCGGCATTGAATTCTCTAGAACCTAAAGAAGTTACTGTACCAGAAATTTCCTTTCTCTTTTGTGTACCATAACCTACTACTACTACTTCTTCTAAAGACTTAGTATCAGCAGCTAAGGCAACATCAATGGTAGAAGCTGTTCCGATAGTTACTTCTTTCTTAACGTATCCTACAAAAGTAAAAACTAATGTACTTCCTTTAGAAGCACTTACTTTGTAGTTACCGCTAACATCTGTTTGAGTACCTTTCGTAGTACCTTTCACAGCAATAGATACACCAGGTAAGCCTGAACCGTCACCAGCATCAGTTACTTTACCTGAAACCACATCTTGGGCAAACGCACCCAAAGAAAACAATAGAGCAACAGCTAAACCGAATACCTTGGTAATACTCAGCTTGCCTGCACCTGATCGCACTAGGCGACCCACTCTTTTGTAAGAATGAATCATAAGTAAAAATTTAAGGGTTAATAATGAATAATGATTCCATAGGTTTTCACAAACCTTCGCAAAAAAAATAAGAATAAACCATATAAAAAAATACTTGAACCGTGTTATGCTAAAATTAAATTATAAAAAATTGAATTAATTATAGATTATCCAATTAACTAGCACAGTATATAACTGATTATTAGAATAATCAAGAATTAAGCATACGTATAATTTGAAGCACTTTTTAACTCCTTGCTCTTACCTATATGCTTTTAAAAGCCTTTTAATCATTGTATTTTTTCAATAAAAAATTTTTTTCAAAAAAAATCAAAAAAAATTCAAGATTTAATCCAACCAATTGAATTTTACTAAATATTAGAAAAGTACAATTTTTAGGCAGACTAGCACAGTGCTAAACTGTACACTACAACTGTGCTAAACTGTCTGATAAATGAAGAATTAATTGAACTTCTCCAAGTTATGGTAGCGGATCTTCCCCAAATCCACCCCAAGGATGGCACCGAGAGATGCGCTTTAAACTTAATTTGAAGGCTTTGAAAATGGAGTATTTTTGAAATGCCTGACGCGCATACTCTGAACAAGTGGGATTGAACCGACACGAATTAGGCAAAAATGGAGAAATCAATCCTTGATACAGTCGAATCAACAATAAGGCCAAATATTTCATCTTGAGTTAGAGTATTGCAAATACTTGAAGGAATAAGTATATTTGTTACAAAGTAAAACATTTGCCAGCTCACTTACTATGAAGTTATCAAAATCTTTGGGACTCCTATTTATTTGTTCAATCATCGCCATCCTTTCTTGCTCACATCAATCTGGGCATTTTTTTGGAGGAAGCAATGAAGCAGAAAAAAGAAATGATAGCATAGCTTCTCTGTTTGACCCGCAAGTAGCACAGCAAAAAGCAGTCAAATTAGATACTTTTTTCCAAAAACTGCATAAAAACTTTGGATTCAACGGCACGGTTCTCGTTGCCCAATATGGTAAAATCATCTACAAAAAAGCATTTGGCTATTCCAATTACTTTTCAAAAGCGCCTTTAAATACCCATACACACTTTCAATTAGCCTCGGTCTCCAAACAATTTACAGCCGTTGCCATCATGCAATTGAAAGAAAAAGGATTATTAAATTATGATGATCCAGTTTACAAGCATATCCCAGGTTTTCCGTACGATTCCGTAATCACCATTCGTTCGTTACTTACCCATCGATCCGGACTACCAAACTATGCCTATTGTTTGGATAAATATTACAACAAAAAAATTCCACTGACTAATCAAAAGGTCGTAGAACTGTTCATTAAGTATAAACCGGGTATCGACTACCGCCCA
>JBEGQV010000248.1:0-6381 GCA_041180785.1 Bacteroidota bacterium
GAACATGAATATTTTCAAATACCGTAATTTTTATAATGGAGGTGGTGTAGCTATAGGAGATATTAACAATGATGGTTTAGCCGATGTTTTTTTTACTTCCAATCAAGGTTCTAATAAATTGTATTTGAACAAAGGCAATTTTAAATTTGAAGATATATCATCAAAATCTGGAATTGTAGGAAAAAAAGCTTGGTCGACAGGTGTGGTGATGGTAGATATTAATGGCGATGGCTATTTGGATATTTATGTTTTGGATGCAGGAAATAATATTGAATCTGTCCGAAAAAGTCAATTGTATATCAACAATAAAAACAACACATTTACTGAAAAAGCTGCCGAGTACAATTTGGCCAATACCGGAATTACAACCCATGCTGCTTTTTTTGATTATGATAAAGATGGAGATTTAGATTGTTATATTTTGAATAACAGTTTTATACCGGTCAGTTCATTAAATTATTCTAATAAAAGAGAGTTACGCGACAAAGACTGGAAAGTTGCCGATATCTTAAAAGGTGGGGGCGATAAATTGATGCGCAATGACAATGGGAAATTTGTTGATGTGAGTGAGTCAGCAGGAATATATGGTAGTTTAATTGGTTTTGGATTAGGGGTTACTGTCGGAGATGTCAACGGCGATTTGTACCCAGATATTTATGTTTCAAATGACTTTTATGAAAGAGATTATTTGTATATCAATAATAAAAATGGCACTTTTTCAGAACAAATTCAAACTTGGGCCACGCACATTAGTCAAGCTTCAATGGGAGCTGATTTAGCTGATATTAATAATGATGGCAAGGCGGATATTTTTACTACAGATATGTTACCTGAAGGGGATGAACGTTTGAAAACTACTACTAGTTTTGATAATTACGATTTATTGACTCGAAAATTGAGTATGGATTTCTTCAATCAATACATGTCAAATGCCTTGCATATTAACAATGGCAGTCATTTTACAGAAATTGCCAACTTTGCTGGCGTTTCTAAAACCGATTGGAGTTGGGGCGCATTGATTTTCGATATGGATAATGATGGTTATAAAGATATTTATGTTTGTAATGGTATTTATCACGACTTAACCAATCAAGATTTTATGGACTTTTTTGCCAATGAATTAATGCAAAAAATGGTAGTCACCGGCCAAAAAGAAGATATTGAAACGATCATTGCCAAAATGCCAAGTACGCCAATTCCGAATTATGCTTTTAAAAATAATGCTAATTTGACTTTTACAAATCACGCTACTAAATGGGGTTTGGATACACCAAGTTTCTCCAATGGAGCGGCTTATGGCGATTTGGATAATGATGGTGATTTGGATTTAGTGGTAAACAATGTGAATATGGAGTCCTTTGTTTACAGAAACAACTCAGAAAAAAACAAAGCGAATCATTTTGTAAAAGTAAAATTGAAAGGGACTGATCACAATAAATTTGCTGTGGGTAGCGTGGTGGAGTTGTATTCAGGGAGTGCTATAATTCGTCAAGAATTGATTCCTTCAAGGGGTTTTCAATCTTCTATTGATTATGTGATGACTTTCGGTTTAGGTCAAAAGAAGATCGATTCGTTACAAGTGATTTGGCCAAATGGTAAAACACAAACGATAAAAAAAGTAGCTTTAAACACTACAATTACTTTGTCTGTTGAGAATGCCAAAAAAGAGTATGTCTTTACAGCTTCAAAGCCAAAAACTATTTTCAAAGAAATACAATCCAATTTTGTAGCGCATAAAGAGAATGATTATATTGATTTTGATTATGAAGGATTAATTGCTAAAATGCTTTCTCAAGAAGGTCCTTCTGTAGCCGTTGCTGATATAAACGGCGATGGAAATGAAGATGTATTTATTGGAGGCGCCAAAGGGCAATCGGGTAAAATCTATCTCAATACAGGAGCAACTAATTTTAGTCTTACCACCCAAAAAGATTTGGAGGGTGATGCAGGTTTTGAAGATACAGCCGCTAGTTTTATTGATGTTGATAATGATGGCGATCAAGATTTGTTTGTAGGTTCAGGGGGGAACGAAAGGACAAGTCCGGATAATTATAAAAATCGTTTGTATCTCAATAATGGGAAAGGAATTTTTGTAAAATCATCGGCCAATATCCCCTTTTCAACTACCAATGTATCAGTGGTTGCCCCATATGATTTTGATCAAGATGGTGATCAAGATGTTTTTGTAGGAAGTCGAAGTGTTCCTGGCATTTATGGAATTGATCCAAAACATTTGTTGTTGGAAAATGATGGCAAAGGAAATTTTACCAATGTAATTGATAAAAAAGCCTTTAAATTAAATGCTACCGGAATGATTACCGATGCCGTATGGGAGGATATTGACAATGACGGGAAAAAAGATTTGATGATTGTAGGTGATTGGATGGCACCACAAATTTTTAAAAATACTGGAAGACGCCTAGCGGTTTTCAAATCCAATCTTATTAATTATACTGGTTTTTGGAATTCTATTCAATGTGTGGATTTGAATAAAGATGGGAAAAAAGATTTTATTTTAGGAAATAAGGGAACTAATTTTCCTTACAAGGCCTCTGTAAATAAACCCATGAAGTTGTTTGTCAATGATTTTGATGGCAATGGCACGATTGAACAAATTACGACTCGTTTGATCGATGGGAAAGATAAACCCATTAATTTAAAACAGGAATTAGCAAAACAGATTCCATCCATAAAAAAGAAAAACTTGAGTTATGGGGATTATGCAACTAAATCGATTCAGGAGATTTTTTCTTCGGAAGTAATGGGTGGCTCGTTGCAAAAAACGGCTGTTTTCCAAGAAAGTTGTATCGCTATAAATAAAGGAAACGGACAATTTGAAGTTAAACTAATGCCAAAAGAAGTACAGTTTTCAACCGTAAATACGAGCTGTGTTATGGACGTCAACAAAGATGGGATTTTGGATATAATTCTTGGAGGAAATCAGTATGAATTTAAACCCCAATTTGGGCGTTTGGATGCCAATCATGGAAGCGTGTTACTGGGCAATAAAAAAGGGAATTATACCTGGTTACCGTATGCTAATTCAGGATTTTTTGTTACGGGTGAAATTCAAAAGTTGAGAATGATAAAAAACAAAAATAATACTTTAGCAATTATTACAGTGCTTAATAATGCTGCTCCTAAACTATTTACAAGCAATGAATAATTATTTTAAAATCGCGCTTGCGTTATTGCTGTTTAGTAGCTGTTCGAAGCATGAAAATCAACTGTTTGAAAAGCTTTCTTCTGAGATTAGTAAGGTGAATTTCACCAACCAATTAGACGAGTCGAAGAACATCTCTATTTTAGATTATCTTTATTACTACAACGGAGGAGGTGTGGCTTTAGGTGATATCAATAACGACGGCTTAGTCGATATCTATTTTACGTCCAATCAAGGAAAAAACAAATTATATCTTAATAAGGGGAGTAACAAATTTGAAGACATATCAGTAAAAGCGGGTGTAGAGGGACAGAGTGATTGGAATACTGGTTCCATTATGGCAGATGTCAATGGGGATGGTTATTTAGATATTTATGTTTGTGCAGTTGTGGGGATTAATGGTTTTGAGGGTCATAACGAATTGTATATAAATAATAAAGATAACACCTTCACAGAAAGTGCTTCAGCATATGGTTTGGACATTGATAATTACAGTACATCGGCCGCTTTTTTAGACTATGATAATGATGGCGATTTGGATATGTATTTGTTAAACCATGCGGTACATTCCGAAGCTTCTTATGGTAAAGCCGATATTCGAAACAAAAGAAGTTATGAATGTGGGGATAAATTATTTCAAAACAATAACGGACATTTTGATGATGTTAGTGAAAAAGCAGGCATTTTTGGGGGAGCCAATGGCTATGGTTTGGGAATTGCAGTGTCTGATTTTAATTTGGATGGGAATCCTGATATTTATGTGTGTAATGATTTTCACGAGGACGATTATTACTATCTAAATAATGGAGATGGCACCTTTACCGAGAGTATGAAGAACTATTTTGGTCATACCAGTCGCTTCTCCATGGGAGTAGATGCTGCTGATATTAACCATGATGGATTTCCAGATTTGATGACCTTGGACATGCTTCCTGAAAATGAAACTGTTTTGAAATCTTCTGCAGGAGATGATAACCCGCAAATGTTGAAATACCGAACCGAAAAATTAGGCTATCATTATCAGTATACTCGTAACATGTTGCAAATGAATCAAGGAGGAAAGCACTTCACTGAAATGGCTTTATTGAGTGGTGTGGCGGCGACAGACTGGAGTTGGAGTACGTTATTTGCAGATTATGATCAGGATGGAGAACAAGACATTTTTGTGTGCAACGGAATACCAAAACGTCCAAACGATTTGGATTATATCAAGTATTATTCCAATTCGAGCATCAAAACCAAGATCAATACAACAAAATTATTGGACAAACAGGCTTTGAAAAAAATGCCTAAAGGCAATGTTTCAAATTATGTTTTTCAAGGGAGTAACGATTTGAAATTTAAAAACAGATCTACCGATTGGATCGAAAACGATTCAATTATTTCCAATGGAGGTGCTTATGCCGATTTGGATAATGATGGTGATTTGGATGTGGTGACAAATAATTTAAATAGTGTTGCTTCAATTTATATCAATACAACGAATGAAAAAGCCAATTATTTAAAATTGAAGTTGCGTTTTGGCGGAAAAAACACCTTTGGTGTGGGAACCAAAGTGATTTCCTATGTAAAGGGTAAAAAACAATTCAAAGACATTCAAACCACTCGTGGTTTTCAATCCAGCTCTGAACCTGTGATTCATTTTGGTTATGGAAAAATTACTCATGTAGATTCGGTTCAAATCATTTGGCCAGATAAAACCTATCAAACCATTAGAAAACTAAAAACAAATCAAACACTAACGGTTCAGCCAAGTCAAACACGAAAGGTATTTAATTACGCCAAATTACACCCCGGAATTGTGCCAATTTTGAAAAAATCAGCAACTAATTTAGGGATTGATTTTATCCATCAAGAAAATGATTTTGTTGATTTTACCGCTCAAAAATTAATTCCGTACCAACGATCTGATCGAGGGCCTGCAGTCGCTGTTGGGGATTTAAATAATGACGGGAAAAGCGATATTTTCTTCGGTGGAGCGCAAGGGAAACAAGCAGCAATCTATCTGCAAAACGGTAATGGATTTACAAAAAAGAACTTTGGTTCGATTGTTTCTGATTCGATATACGAAGATGCCTCTGCGGCGATAGCAGATTTTAATAATGATCGTCTAAATGATTTAGTTGTTGCCTCTGGGAGTGGGCAATTTGCGGCAGATTTAATTCCGAGATTGTATCAAGGGAAGGCTTTACTTAGATCGAATTTTCCAGAAACCAAAGGGATGAATTCCTCAGTAATCAAAACAATGGATTACGACAAAGACGGTGATTTAGATGTATTTATTGGCAACAATTCAAAATCCAATAGCTTTGGAAGAATGCCAGATTGTTATTTGTTCAACAATAATAAAGGGGTTTTTACTAGTGTACAAGCGAACATATTTAAAGGAATTGGAATGGTAACCGATGCAGTAGTTACCGACTTTAATACAGATGGCAGTCAAGATTTAATTGTTGTGGGCGAATGGATGAAACCTAAGTTTTTTGCAAACACCAAAGGTGTTTTTAAGGAGGTAACTCAAACGGTTTTGCCTGCAAATCAAAATGGACTGTGGCAATCGATTTGTGCTTTTGATATTGACCACGATGGCGATCAAGACTATGTAGTGGGAAATTGGGGAATGAATTCCAAATTCAAAGCCACTCCAGCATTTCCAATGAAGATGTACTATGATGATTTTGATGCGAATGGTACTTTTGAAACCATAGTGGCCATTGAGAAAAATGGCAATTATTATCCAACTTTAGGCTTAGATGAATTGGTTGAAGAATTTAGTGGTATGTTAAGGAAAAAATTCAATACTTATAAATCGTTTGCAGGCAAAACTCTAGAAGAAATTTTTGATTCTAAAATGTTAGAAAAAGCGGCTTACTATGAAGTACATAATTTGAAGTCGGGTTATTTAAGAAACAACCATGGAAAATTTGTTTTTGTCCCATTCTCAAATAAAATGCAGGTGAGTCCAATTACCAGTTTTGTAAAAACTGATTTTGATGGAGATGGAAAGGAAGATGTTTTTGCAGCGGGAAATTATTTTGGTGTGACTCCTTTTCATAGTCGATTTGATGGTTTTTCAGGAGCATTGATTAAAGATCAAAAAACGATTTATTTAGGAAATCAAATGGGAATTGATTTGACTCAAAAGGCAGTGAGACACGTTGATATAATTCTGCTTAATGGTAAAAAATATCTTTTAGTTACGATCAATAATAAAAAAG
>JBEGQV010000249.1:0-4443 GCA_041180785.1 Bacteroidota bacterium
GACAAGCGCGCTTTCTGCGCACCTTTTGAGGCCATCCATGCCATCATGTTATCTTTGCCTCTTGCCATTTGATAGGCTGCAAGTGCATCTGGAATCCAACGGTCTTGGTTGCCTTGTTCTGCATTAATTTTGCTAGCAATCGCCTGGTCAGCCTTTGCGTTGGCTGGCATTTCGCTTAAGGCTAAAATGGTGTTCAATTGCACCAAGGTGTCTTTATCAGCTAACAATTTAGCGTCTAACAAGACATTTGACCATTGGGCTGTTCGCGGTAACACTTGAACTGCATTTTTACGTACCGCAGCACTTGGGTGTTTTAAGGCGCCTTTTAAAGCTGCTACTACCGCTGGTTTATCTAA
Source organism: Bacteroidota bacterium (assembly GCA_041180785.1). Taxonomy (GTDB): domain Bacteria; phylum Bacteroidota; class Bacteroidia; order Cytophagales; family Spirosomataceae; genus Sandaracinomonas. Next base: position 357 of record JBEGQV010000249.1, read on the forward strand.
GGCATTCAATCCTTGTAATACATGCAAAGCGTGAATTGCCCCAGGATTAATGCCAATTTCATCCACTGATTTGTTTTGAACTAAGGCAATCAACGCAGGAACTACATCTTGATTTCCTCTTTCTACCAACAATCGCTGAGCGGTTAAACGCCAGAACAAATTATTATTTGAAAGTGCTTTCAGATTTGCTTTGGCATCGTCTTTCGACAAACGAATCGGCGTATACGCGGGAGCATTGTTCCAGCCCACGCGATAGATTCGTCCGTGCGTGTAATCACGCAAATCGGTCTCATAGGCATTTCCCGTTCCGTTGCTAAACCCTTTGGGAACCGGATTGTGCTGAATGATGAAGCTATACCAGTCGGCGACCCAAACAGCTCCGTCTGGACCGACTTGTGCAAACACAGGAGAAACCCATTCATCGGCTCCTGCTAATAAATTGAAGGCTTCTTTATCGTTGAAATCAGAACCTTTTTTCACCATATTGTTTTGGTGGATGATGTGTCCGGTTGGCTCAGTCACAAATGCAATTTTGTTCCAATAATTTTTTGGATAGGCGCGGGCAGAATAAAAATTATGTCCGGAGGCTGCTGTAAATCCACCAAAAACATCCACCTGACGCACTTTAGGTGTAATCGGACGAATGTCTTTATGCGTATCTGTATTTTTACTTCCGTTTAAGCTCATCGGTGCTTGCCAGATGTTACGATGCGGAATCGGCATGTACCACCCGTGCGCATTGTTGGCCGTTGAACCAAAAATATCACCTTCTTCGTTGATGTCGAATCCCCAAGTATTGTTAGACGTGGTGGTCAAGTGTTCCATTTTCGAGCCGTCTGGCTTGAAGCGGAAAAATGCTTGAGCAAAGTTTAATGAATCTTTGCCAACTACACCTTTGAACCCAGAATAACCAATACACGCATAGATCCAGTTGTCAAATCCATAATGCAAATTGGAAGGTCCGGCGTGGGTATCTCCCGTACCAAAACCGGTAAACAAAATTTTACGCTCGTCGGCCACATCATCGCCGTTGGTGTCTTTTAAAAACACCATGTCGGGCGCTTGCGAAACCAATAAGCCCCCATTGGCGAATACCATTCCGGTTGGGATGCTCAATCCATCGGCCCATTTAGAAAATTTATCTGCTTTCCCGTCGTTATTGGTGTCTTCACACAACAAGATGTAATCGGATCCGCCGGATTTTTTCCGTTCGTTCGGGTAATCCTTGGTGATTAACACGTATAATCGACCCTTTTCATCCCAGGCCATTGCGATCGGGTGCATGACGTTTGGTTCGGAGGCGAACAATTGTAAGTTAAAATCAACAGGAACTTGAATATATTTCAAGGATTCTTCCGGACTTAATGGGAATTGTTGCAACTGTGGCCCTTGACGCTTCTCATAGTTAGGTAGATTCGCTTCGCGATAGCTCAGCGGAGCTAATTTTAGATTTTCTAAAATTGCTCTTTTTTCTGGCCCAAGCGCCCATAAAATTCCTTGTTCTACTAAATGTTGAAAGGCGGTGGTGTTCCACGTTCTTTCGTCGTGTCCATAGGCGGTGTAAAACACATTTCCTTTGCCATAGGTACGCACCCAGGTGTAAGGTTCGAGGGTTTGTCCCGGCTTGTCTTTTGCCTGGTCTGGACCAATGATGCGCGATTGAATGACGATGTTATCGGGCTGCAATTGCGTATGCAAATAGGTCTCGTCTACCGTTTTAATCTCTTGGTAATCCTTTAAGACCGGATGCTGTGCCAAGGTATTTTGAATACGGATGGAATCCATGGTGTGTCGCCAAAACTGTCCACCCATCATCTTCACCAACTCTTTCGAATTGCGAAAATTAAAAGAAGCGCAGTGAAGGGCTACTAACCCATGACCCGATTTAACATAATCGATCAATGCCTTTTCTTGCGGTGCAGCAATGGAATCGTGATTGGCAAACAAAATTAAGGCATCAAATTTATTGAGATACCCAGGATTTAAGGATTTTAATGAAGAAGTGTAGGTGATGTTCATCCCCTTAACCCCAAGATAGGCTTGCAAGGCAGGATATCTGTCGAACGGTTTATGATGACCATTATCTCCTAAAAAAAGAAGTTCCATTCTTCGCTGGGAGAAAGTTACCAGGGAAGTAAGAAGTAGGAAGGATAGAAGGAAGTATTTTTTCATAGCTAATTTAAGTGAGCGAGTGAGCCAGTGAGCAAAGCGAGCAAGTAAAGTACTAAGAAACTTGCTCACTTTGCTCACTGGCTCACTAGTTTAAAATTCCGGTAATTTAATAATTTCACCGCCTTTCATGGCTGATTCGTGCGATAGGATTCCGACGCAGGTCCAATTGGCAGATTGAGGTGCGTTCGGGAAGGGGTCGCGATCATTTTGAAGGGCCGATAAAAATTCATGGACAAGGTGTGGGTGTGAACCACCGTGTCCGCCCACTTGAGTAAAGGACAAGTGGGTATGTTCGTCTTCGTCGTACACTCCTTTGGTCGTGAAGCGTTGAATTTCTTCCGGAAGGTAGTGAGCAAAGTCGGGACAGGTAACTTTTTCAGGAATTTCCGGTTCCGGCTTTTTAGCTGTATGAACAACTAATGGTTCGTTTTCAATCAAAGGCCATTCCACACTTTTTTTGGAGCCATATACTTCGAATGATTCGCGGTATTGTCGAGCCACATCAAACAACGAACGATACACTTGTGCACTTAAATCCGAATTTTTAAATTTAATATGAGCTGATTCGATGGCAAAAGGAGAATTGTAATGTTGAATTAAATCTTCTCTGATAGTTCCTGAACCAAAACACGAAACATATTCTGCATCTAATTTTAGTAAGGCAGCAACTGGCCCCACACAATGGGTTGCATAGTGCATAGGAGGTAGTCCAGGCCAATAATCTGGCCAGCCGTCCATGTCTTGTTGGTGAGAGGCTTTTAAGAATTGCACCTTTCCAAGTTCACCTTTGTCGTATAATTCTTTCATGTAAAGGAACTCACGGGAATACACCACGGTTTCCATCATCATGTACTTTTTATTCATTTTTCTACTCGCTTCTACAATGGCTTTGCATTCTTCCACGGTTGTGGCCATTGGTACAGTACATGCCACGTGTTTGCCAGCCAACAAAGCTTTTAGCGATTGTTCGGCATGCAAATGAATAGGTGAATTTATGTGTACAACGTCGATGTTGGGATCTTGAATAAGCTCTTCAAAATCGGTATATCTTTTCTCGATGTTGTAGGCGTCGCCAATGGCATGAAGCTTCTCTTCATTGCGTTGGCAAATGGCATACATGTTTGCCCAAGGGTGTTTCAAATAGATCGGAATGAACTCTGCGCCAAAGCCAAGACCAACGATGGCTACATTAAATTTTTTCATATAAAACAGGTCAATAATACAATTCACTAAGATACGGGAGTGAATTCAATGTAAAAAAAATTTAGTAAACTTTTTTATAAAATTGGACTAGAATGTACTAATGTAAAAAATCAGTACAGATAAATATATGTAATTTTGTATGATAGCTGTTTTCTATGTTTTTATTAATCTTCATTAAGTTCAATATCGGAACAGTTGTCCTAACTAGTATCTAAATGATTTATCAGCCTTTAAAAAGAGGACTGGCCCTTTTCCTTGGGTTAGCCTTCGCCTGCACGTACATTTCAAATGCCCAAACACAGCGTTGGGGAATTGGAATTGGAAGTAGCCTTACGACCTACGATTTTGTAACTTCATCGGGAGTTAAAATCAATTATTTAAAAACCGGATCCGGAAATTCCTATTTTTTAGGCTATGAAAGTTCTTTGGTGGACACCAATCGGTTTGTAGGTCTTGGAACCTCAAAAGCCATTTATTTTTTACAACACAAGACCCTAGCCAAGGTATTAAGCAAGGTTTATTATGGTGTAAAAATTTTGTTCAACCAGTACAACGCGGTAGGAGATATTCAAAACAATGCGTTTGATTACCAAACCAATTATGCCGGACTACAAATAGGCATTGGTCCAACTGTTTCCCTAGGAAAAAATTGGCACCTTCAAATCAAAGGACTTGCCTCCGGACAACATATCTTACAAGGCAATCAACATGT
>JBEGQV010000250.1:0-3239 GCA_041180785.1 Bacteroidota bacterium
AGCTACACACGCAATTGCTGAAGTAATTCGTCAAGTAAAACAAGCTGAAAAAGAAGGAGTTTCAAAAACCATCTTATTCAATCTTTGTGGACACGGAAACTTCGATTTAGGTTCGTATGAGCAATACTTGGCCGGTAAACTTGTCGATTTTGAGGTGACTCAAGCGCAAATTGATGCTTCATTGGCAGAGTTGAATACTCCGATGATTTAATTTTAATACCTAGAACTGTAGTACATAGAACTTTAGAATTGTAGTAATTAGGATTTTATCAATAACCTGATAGGTTTTATCTTTTATTTTTTTTAGGGGCCAAGTGTGCCCCTTTCCCCCTGCAAGTTAATGGTTTAAAAAATAAAATGTTTGATAAAATTCCTTCTACTACAGTTCTCCAGTTCTTCAGTTCTGATTCATGAACCTCCAACTTTGCCCTAAAATCTTTTGGTAATAGGCTTCATATTTTGGAAGAATATATTTGAGATCAAATTCCTTTGCCCGAGCGAGGGCATTTTGTTTCATTTGCGTATGTAAAGCTGGATTTTCTAATATTTTAATGCTATTGGCCGCCATGTCTTCGATGTTGCCAATTTCACTAACATATCCAGTAACTCCATGTAAATTCACTTCCGGAATGCCACCTGCATTGGATGAAATAACAGGTACTTCGCAGGCCATTGCCTCCAAGGCTGCTAAACCAAAACTCTCTTTCTCAGAAGTTAAATAAAATAAGTCAGCCAATGAAAGCGCTTCTTCAATAATATCTAATTTTCCTAAAAAGCGAACATCTTGCGATACACCTAAATCCCTGCACAAATGTTCAATACCCGTTCTTTCCGGACCATCACCCACCAACAACAACTTGGAAGGAATTACTTTATGAACTTTTGCAAAGACTTGCACAATGTCTTGAATACGTTTGACTGCTCTGAAATTTGAGGTGTGCATCAAGAGTTTTTCGCCATTTGGACAAATGGCATGCTTGAAATGGGCTTTTTCTTGTCGTTTAAATCGATTTAAATCTATAAAATTGGGAATAACTTCTATGTTACTCAAAATTTCAAATTCATCGTAGGTATCTTGTTTCAAACTTTCCGAAACGGCTGTCACGCCATCTGATTCATTGATCGAAAAGGTTACCACCGGCTCAAAAGAAGGATCTTTTCCCACCAAGGTGATGTCCGTTCCATGGAGCGTGGTGATAACAGGTATATGAACTCCTTTGTACTTTAATATTTGCTTCGCCAAATATGCCGCAGAGGCATGAGGAATCGCATAATGAACATGGATTAAATCCAGTTTTTCATTTAGGGTTACATCTACCATTTTACTGGCTAGTGCTGATTCATAAGGCAAATATTCAAACAATGGGTAAGAGGCAACACTAACTTCGTGGTAAAAGATATTCTCCGAGAAAAAATCCAATCGGGGTGGTTGGGTGTAGGTGATAAAATGTACCTCATGACCTACAGCTGCCAAGGCTTTGCCTAATTCCGTGGCTACTACACCACTGCCGCCATACGTTGGGTAACAAATAATCCCTATTTTCATTTTTATGCAATTTGAATAAACAAAACTATCTGAAATAAAGAAAGGTTCAATATTTCAACCTAAATTTGTGCAAAATTTAACAGATTTGAAAAAGATTATCATTTTTGCTTCGGGTTCTGGTTCAAATGCCGAAAAGATTTACGATTATTTTAAAGATAAAAATTTCCTTCAAATAAGTCGAATCTACTGCAATAACCCTGATGCAGGTGTTATCTCACGTGCTGAACGCCTACAAATCCCTTGTCGCGTTTTTAGCAGAGAGGAATATAAATCTGGACAAATTTTACAGGAAATGTTAGCTGATGCACCAGATTTAGTCGTTTTAGCTGGATTTCTGTGGTTAATACCTGCCACTTTCGTACAGGCTTTTCCTAATCAAATCATTAATTTACATCCTGCGCTTTTACCTAAATTTGGAGGAAAAGGAATGTATGGACATTTTGTGCATGAAGCAGTAGTCGCAAATCATGAAAAGGAATCAGGTATTACCATTCATTTTGTCAATGAACACTACGATGAAGGCAATATCATTTTCCAAAGTTCTTTTAAAGTACTTCCTTCTGATTCCCCGGAAGATGTAGCTAAAAAAGGACAAGTACTGGAGCATCGCGATTTTTCGCAGGTAATTGAGAAACTATTGTCCTAATGAATCTTTTTAACCACTAAATCATCGGTGCAATCGTGTAATATGGCTTCAATCGTTTTGCCCGTTTGTGGGTCGATAAAGTCAACCGCAATTTCGTTTAATGGAACTAAAATAAATTTCCTTTCCTTGATTCTTGGATGCGGCACCATTAAGTGGTCAGATTGAATAATTTCTTGATTGAAAAACAGCAAATCTAAATCCAATGTGCGCGGCCCCCAAGGCTCTTTTCGCTCTCTTCCAAATAATAATTCAATAGTTAATAAACTATCTAATAGTTGGTTTGCTTCCAAGGCTGATTCTATCCAAATTACTTGGTTTAGGAAGTCATTTTGTTCCGTATTTCCCCAAGCAGCGGTTTGGTAGAGTGACGATTGTTGAAGGATGTTACCAATACGTTTTTCAACTTCTTTCAAGGCTTCTTGAAAAATTTCTTGAGTATTACCAACATTTCCCCCCAAGGAGATATACGCTAGATTCGACATATTCGTTAAATTCGTTTCAAATTTACAAAATATATGCCTTTGTATTCGCCTCAAGATGTAAAACCTGGAACATTGCTGGTCGCAGAACCTTATCTTGGGGATGCCTCCTTTCATCGAAAGGTCATCTTATTGTGTGAACACACGAATTCGCATTCCTTTGGTTTAGTGCTTAATCAAAAACATGATACCGTTTTGGATTCGATGTTGGATGGTCAATCTATTGAGGAAATCCCACTGTTTTCAGGTGGACCCGTGGATCCAAGCATCATGCAATTTGTGCATCGAAGACCTGATTTGATACCTGGTGGCGTGCAATTAGGCAAAGAGCTTTTTTGGGCAGGCGACTTTGATAAAGCCATTGAGGCAATCGTCAATCATGAAATTAGTTTTGAAGACATTAAATTTTTCATTGGTTATTCTGGATGGGATGCGGGTCAATTGGATCGCGAACTAAGCAGTACTTCTTGGCATTTGGCCAAAGGTACTTCCAACTATGTATTTGATACCCCTTATGAATCCTTGTGGAGAAAAGTGTTGTATGATAAAGGGGGTGATTATCGCGTTT
>JBEGQV010000251.1:0-3213 GCA_041180785.1 Bacteroidota bacterium
TTGTTATTTACGCCTGAAACACCTCAGTTTTTATTTTTAAAACGAGGAAATGAAAGCGAGGCTTTACGTGTTTTGAAATTAGCAGATGAAGAGAATGCGGAGGATACTTTGAATAGAATCAAAAATAATGCAACAGCACAAACAAGTAAGAGTGAATCATTATTTATTAGTAAATTTAAATGGCCTTTGATTTTGGCGTTTTTGTTTGCTTTTTTTAATCAGGCATCAGGTATTAATGCGGTCATTTATTATGCACCTCGAATTTTTGAATTAACCGGCTTAGGAAAAGAAAGTGCCCTTTTGTCTACTTCAGGTATTGGTGTAATTAATTTTCTCTCCACTTTAACTGGATGGTATTTAATCGATCGCGTTGGGAGAAGAAAACTTATGTATATAGGATCATTTGGATATATACTTTCATTAGGTTTGATTGCATATTCATTTTATGCAGCATCTTACGCAATGGTTCCTTTTTATATTTTCGCATTTATTGCTGCACATGCCATTGGGCAAGGCTCTGTTATATGGGTATTTATTTCAGAAATTTTCCCTAATTCAGTTCGGGCAAAAGGAATGGCCTGGGGAAGTTTAACCCATTGGGTATTTGCAGCCCTAGTAGCAAATTTTTTTCCAATTCTAACAGATAATCTCGGCCCAACTACAATTTTTATATCTTTTATGATTTTAATGGTTGGACAATTATTATATGTTCATTTTTGGATGCCTGAAACAAAAGGTGCAAATTTAGAAGAAATTGAAAAGCAGGTAATCTTGCATTAATATATGATCAAATTTGACCCATCTAGTAGTAAACCGAAATACGTTCAATTAATTGATGGTATCATTGATGCTATTGATTCCGGCGAATTTGCAAGAGGTCAACAGCTTCCTTCCATTAATGTAGTTGCAAATGAGTTTGGAATGGCAAGAATGACTGTAACAAAAGCATATGATGAATTGAAAGAAAGAGGATTAATTTCCTCACATCATGGAAAAGGATTTTATGTTACAAGTACAGATACGAGAAGTAATTTGCATCTTTTTATTTTAATGGATGCGCTAACACCATATAAAGAAATATTACTCGATAATATTTTAGCAGGATTTAAAGATCAAGTGTCATATAATTTATTTTTTCACTACCATGACATTCAATTATTTGAAACTTTAATTTCAGACAATCTTGGTAAATATAATCATTATATCATTTTACCTCATTTTAACATTAGTGTAGCAAAAATTTTAACAAAAATCCCTAAAGATAAATTGTTGATTTTGGATATTGATGTGAAAGAATTTGGAGATGATTATGCTATTTTATATCAAAATTTTGAAAGCAATATCTATAATGGACTTAAGTCATGTGTGGAGAAAATTCGAAAATACTCTTCAATAAATTTAGTATTAAGTAGAAAGTCTTTTCAGTATACGCCTAATGGAATCATTCAAGGATTTACCAATTTTTGTCAAGACTTTTCCATTAACTTTGATATAATTCCTGATTTAGAAGAGGAATATGATTTACAAAAAGACCAAGCATATATTGTTTTCCGTGAATTTGATTTAATTCGTATGATTAATTGGTGTAAGAAGAAAGGTTGGGATTTTGGAAGAGATATTGGAGTCATATCCTATGATGACACACCTTTGAAGGAAATAATTTCTGAGGGAATATCGGTTATTTCAAATGATTTTGCATTAATGGGTAAAAAATCTGCTGAAATTATTTTAAATAAATTAAAGGGTCGGATGAATAATGCGTATTATTTTCAAGATCGAAATTCATTATAGATTTAGGTGAACATTAATCCATCCGCTATCAAATTTTGCGTTATATTTTTGATAAAATGAAATAGCATTTGTATTCCAATCTAATACCTGCCACATTAATCCAGTACAATTGGTTCTCTTAGCTTCTTCAATAGCCTCTTCTAATAAAATTGTACCAAGTTTTTGATTTCTAAAAGCTTCTTCAATATAAATATCTTCTACATATAGCCTCTTTCCCTTCCAGGTGGAGAATCTGAAATACCATAAACAAAAACCAGCTAACTCCTCACCAACATAAATTAAATTACATTCAAATAACGGATTAGCTTTAAAACCATTTTCTAAATAGTCTAACTCTGTTACAGTTACCTCTTCTGGAGCTCGTTCAAATTCAGCCAATTTTTTAACTAATTGAATGATTTTGGGAATATCAGATTGAATTGCTCTTTTAAATGAAATCTTGTTATCCATGATTTGTAAATTTTCTAAGTTTTTCAATCAACTCTTTCATGTCTTCTGGAAATTCTTTTTCAAATACCATTCGTTTATGTGTAGTTGGATGTTCAATTTCTAACGAATAAGCATGTAATGCTTGTCGAGGACAAACTTTAAATAAATTCTCTATAAAGGTCTTAAATTGAGCTTTATTGCTTGAATATCTAATTTTCTCTCCACCATAAGCCGCATCTGAAAATAAAGGATGATTGATTGATTGGGCATGTGCCCTAATTTGATGGGTTCTACCTGTTTCTAAATTAAATTTTAATAAGGAACAAAAACCATAGTCTTCCATTACTTCATAGTGCGTAATGGCAATCTTTCCGTCTTCGTGTGATGCAGGGTACATCGTCATCACTTTTCTGTCCTTTGGACTTCTTGTTATTTTTCCAATTAACGTTCCGCTTTTCTCCTTAGGAACTCCCCATACGACGGCAAAATAGGTTCTCTTTATTGAATGTTCATAAAATTGATTGGCTAAATGAGTCATTGCAAAATCAGATTTGGCTATCACTAAAATACCAGAAGTATCTTTATCAATTCGATGTACTAATCCTGGTCTAATTTGATCTTTAGTTGGTAATAGTGAACAATGGTATAACAATGCATTGACTAAAGTGCCAGTCCAATTCCCATGAGCCGGGTGTACCACCATGCCAGCAGCTTTGTTTACGATAAGTAACGATTCATCTTCGTAAATAATATCTAATGGAATATTTTCAGCATAAACTCCCCTATCACGAGGTGGTTGAGCAAATGAAACAGAAATTTCATCAAATGGTTTTACTTTATAATTTGATTTAATAAGAGTTCCGTTAACTTTAACAGATCCCGCATCGATACCTGACTGAATTTTTGATCGGCTAGCATTCGCAACTTTTAGCTGTAAATATTTGTCAATTCTCAACAATTGTTGACCTTTGTCAACAATAAAGTGAAAATGCT
>JBEGQV010000252.1:0-8783 GCA_041180785.1 Bacteroidota bacterium
TAGACTCAATTAAAAGTTTACATTTTCTTTTCACAAAATTAACCAATAGCTTAATTATTTAAAAATATTTTTAAGTATATTTTAAATATAAACCTTATAATTAAAAGTAAATTGATAATCAATTTGACTACCGATTTTTATCAATAACTCAATAAAAAAGGGGCAAGCTATCGCTTGCCCCTTTTTTATAATATTAATTAAATTTTAAGATATCTCCTTACTAGATATCTTCATCGTCATAATTCCCGCCAACAAAGTAGGTGCAGCAAATACCAAAAAGCTTTCGGTCATATTTAGGCCAATGGCTATTAAAAGTCCCCCAATAATCGGACCAATAATACCTCCTACTCTTCCCATACCAATTGCCCAACCGACTCCAGTGGAACGAATTTGGGTTGGATACATTCTTGCAGCTACAGCATACAAACCCACAAAGCCACCTTGTACACCAAATCCCAATAGGAAGAAAATAAATAACACGGCATCTGAACCAACGAAGAATCCAAAGATGGCCATTAAGAAAGCCGTTAATATCAAGATAAAGCCAATCGTTTTTTTTAAGCCAAATTTCAAAGACAAATAACCTTGCGTAGAAATTCCTAAAATGGCTCCTGAGTTAAAAATAGTCCCTGCCCAGATGGCATTTTCCATGGAAACACCTGCATCAGAGGCTAATTTAGGAATCCAATTAGTCAAAAAATACAAGGTTGAGAAAGCTAAAAATAAAGACAGCCACAACTGTAATGTGGAAATTTTATATTCCGATTCCAACAGAGTACTTACCCGAACTGCTTTACCAGCATGTGCTTTTTCTGGCAATTCCTTCAATTCCTCTAAATTCAATTTCTTTAAAATTGCATTTGCCTTATCCAATGCACCTGCTGGTTGTGATTTCAAATAAAAATCCAGCGATTCTGTCAAAAAGAAATACAAAATAGGTAATGCTAAAAAGGTAAACATACCAGCCACCTCAAACATTCTCTGCCAGCCAGAAGCCTTGATAATACCTGCAGATGCCAATCCAGAAGCCACAGCACCCACTGGATAACCCGAAATCACAAAACTTACCCAAAAATCCTTTGTTTTATTGGGAGTATATTCGGCAGTCAAGGCAGCTGTACTTGCCAACATAGCGCCTAATCCTAATCCAGAAATGAATCGAAAACTAAGCAAATGCCAAACTTCGGTAGAATAAGTAGTCAAATAGATACAAGAGCCCATGATGGCAGCGGCCAATAACATCATGGCCTTCCGACCAATTTTATCAGCAAAAGGGGCTAAAATTATGGCGCCAAAGGTCATGCCGACTAATCCAGAGCTAAATACTACACCCAATTTGGCAGGAGATATGGCCCATGCCTTGGCGATTGCTGGTGCAGTGTACGAAATAATCATCACGTCCATGCCGTCGAGCATGTTCATTAAAAAGCAAACCAATATCACCATATATTGCAGTGTTGACATGGGTTTTTGATCAAGTTGGTTTTTCATAGTTTCATAGAGTTTAAGGTTTTACCGCCCCCGGCACAAAGCGCCACCCCCTCCTTCTGAAGGAGGGGGAAGGGGGAGGTCTATAATAATTTCAACAATCTTCCTGCATTCCCCTTCAAAATCCCCTGCTTCACCTCTTCTTTAAATCCAGCATTTTCAAAGTCTTTCATCCAGCGTTCTGGAGTAATGAGTGGAAAGTCGGTTCCAAAAAGCATTCTGTCTTTCAAAAGGGTATTCGCATACTGAACTAATTGGGCAGGAAAGTATTTGGGCGACCAGCCACTTAAATCGATGTACACATTGGGCTTGTGCATGGCTACTGAAAGTGCTTCGTCTTGCCAAGGCCAGCTTGGGTGGGCAATGATGATTGGACAATCCGGAAAATCAATAGCCACATCATCTAAATGCATCGGATTGGAATATTCCAAACGTAATCCACCCCCTCCTCTTACGCCGGAGCCAAATCCCGAATGTCCGGAATGAAACAACATGGGCAAATTATATTCCGCAATTACTTCATATACATGATAGGCCATGGAGTCGTTTGGATAAAAACCTTGCACGGTTGGATGAAATTTAAATCCTTTAACACCATAGTTTTCAATTAAATCTCTTGCCTCTCTTGCTCCCATTCGACCTTTGTGTGGATCAATGCTTGCAAAGGCAATCATTACATCATCGTTTTTCAGCGCACATTCTGCCACTTCAATGTTTGGAATGCGTTTTTTCCCCACTTCAAATTCCGAATCGATCGTAAACATGACCAAGGCCATGTTTTGCTCCCGATAAAAATCGGTTGTTTCTTGCATGGTCGGACGTTTGTCGGACTTAAAATACTTGGCAAAGGCTTCGTCTAACTCCGGACGAAAATCGTCGTGGGGTTGACAACATGATACCTCTGCATGAGTATGCATGTCAAGCGCCACAATTTTATGTATATCAATCATATGTTACTGATTTATATCAATTATCAACTTGGTAGCTTTCCCAGAAGCGGCTAATTCAATGGCTTCCTGGAAATTTTCTAAAGGATACCTGCCTGAAATAATATTAGAGGGCAGTATGGTTTTACTTTCAATTAAACGAATGGTTTCCCTGAAATCTTCGGGATGATCGTAAATGATGGATGGTAAAATAGAAATTCCCTCTCGAGCAATTCTGATGGGTACAAAAGTAGTAGGCTCAGTGGCCAATCCCACTAAAATCACTTCTGAACCCCGCGGAGCAGTTTCTAAAATCATATTGGTGGCTTTGGTAGCTCCTACACAATCATAGACTGTTTCGATTTCGTTTTGGAACAAAAAATCTGCCAAGCCTTCGCTTGGCAATAGCTTCGCACCTAAACGAACAGCAAAATCTTCCTTGTCTTTTACTAAATCTTTTGCAAACACTTTATATCCTTTTGCAATGGCTAATTGAGTCAACAACAACCCGATGGCACCTAAGCCAAAAATGGCAATACTGGCTCCAGGCTTTGCAGAGGTACATTTTAAGGCATGCACCACCACGGCCAAAGGTTCAATGCAAACAGCATCATCGTCGGAAATGGAATCAGGAATGGGCCAACAATATGCTGCATCAAAAGCAAAATATTCTGAAAAACAACCTGCTGAATTTACACCAACCACTTGCTTGTTGGGACAAATTTTCGCTTTTCCATTGTTACAAAATCGACAATCACCACAAGGTACATTGGGTTCTAAGGCAACTCGTTGTCCAACTTGCAAGTTAGTAACTTGCTCTCCTATTTGTTCAATGATTCCGATACCCTCATGACCAATGATATTGGGCTCCGGCAACAATCGATCGCCCAAATACAAATGCACATCAGAGCCACAAATTCCAATCGATTGCAAGCGAATCAAGACCTCATGCGGTTTTGGAACAGGTTTTTCACACTGCCTTACCTCTATGTTTTTTGGACCTTGTAATACTGCGGCAATCATATGTTATCTGAAGAAATCGAACGAATAATAAAACCCATAACTAGCAATGGAATAGAAAATAACACAAATAATAGAGAATTTCCTAATTGCATATCGGATAAAATGCCAAACACTGCAGGTCCCAAAATAGCACCTAAGCGACCAATTCCAACCGTATATCCTACACCCGTTGCCCGAAATTGCGTTGGATAAATCCGTGAAAGTATCGGCCAAATGCCATTGAATCCACCTTGCGCAAACATGCCGATAAATAGTACTAAAATAAATATCAAAGCTGTTGTCAAAGGTAAAAAGGCATACAATTGCATGACGGAAAATGCCAACAACATATAAGCGAAATGTGTTCTTTTCAATCCAAATCTTGAACCAATGGCCCCTATCGAGGAAGAACCTAAAGCGGCACCAATATTCAATGCTATACCTACATAAGTGGCCAATTCAAATGGCATACCCGAATCTTTGGCAATGTTGGGCACCCACGACATCACTGTGTACAAGGTCATAAATCCAAAAAAAGCCGCCACCCACAAACGGATAGTGATCGGTTTAAATTCGGGAGTCAACAACACCTTAGCTCCCTGCTCTTCGATTTGCTTATGCTTAAATTCTTCTGAATCTTTCATAAACAGAAAAACCAAAATTGTCATAAAAGCAGAGAAACAACCGGCCAATAAAAAAGCAAAATGCCAACCTTGTGCCGGAATCAAATCTGCACAAATCAATCCGGTTAAAATGGCACCAATTGGCCATCCCGCTTGAATGAGTCCCACATTGAAATCGCGGTATTTTTCATTGGAATACTCCGCTGCGGTAGTGGTAATGGTGGGTAAAATTCCTCCAATGCCTAAACCTGTTAAAAAACGCCAAGCTAAAAGAGGCAAATATGCATCAGAAAAAGAGACCCCAAACATCCCTAAACTGACCATCAATAAGGATATCAAAAAGATATTTCTCCTTCCATATTTATCTGCTAGTGGTGCAAGAAAAAAACAACCGAGCGTCATACCGGCCAAACCAGCACTAAAAATATAGCCCATTTCGGTTTTGGAAAGTCCAAATTCCTTAATGATTTCTGAACTTGAAAAGGATACAATCAAGACATCTATACCATCATTAAAATTCATGAAAAAGCACAAAGCTACCATCAGAATTTGAAATCCTGACATGGGTAAATCTTTGTTTTGTACTATTTTATTCATTATTCTAAAAATCCTCCAGCTGGTTTTACACCTGTTTTCACCCAATTTCTCATCATATCAAAAGCCGTGGCTGTTTGTTGCGGGGTAAATGCACAATGGGCTTGTCCATTGGTGTATTTCACTGTAAAATACTGATCCCTTTGTTGCGAATGAATCATGTTTTCAATGTTTGTTACTGCATAGGAGGCTGGAATTAATTGGTCATAAATCGTATGCACCAATAACATCGGTTTATTGATTTTTCCATTTCGATCTAATCGACCTAATACTTTATTAGGATCTTGTGTTGCAGGCAAACGCTCAGCCAATTTGTTAACTTTTAAATCGTCTGGAAAACCAATATACACGGTTTGCATGTTATCAAATGGATTGCCATTGTATCGAATCGCTAAATCGCGCAACACATTTTGATTAAAGAATAAAGACCCACCCAAATCTTTCAATTTTAAATCAAATCTTTTGGCGAAGGCTAGTGCAAGACTAGAATCTTTTTCCATGATGGCTTTCATGATTTGTCCGATTTTCGGACCCGCTTCTCTCAAATTCACATAGCCAACCGATGAATTTACATTAAATATGTCTTTCAAACTTGGAACAATGCCTGGAAATAATCCATTGAAGGTTGCATACATATCGTATTCTTTTCGACATTGTAAATAAGGTCGAGATGCCAAAGGACACAAGGGTAGTCCGCCATTATAATGATCCCCGAAATATTCTAAGGTTCCTACGGTGATGCCACCGCCCATCGAATGCCCCATCATAAAGGTAGAATCAGGTTTCCCCATGTTCTTCACAAAAGCCTGACGCAGCTCTTCTGTTGCCTCAATTCCTTCAGGCAACACAAAACCCACTTCTGGATAATCAGAAGCCGCAATGGCGAAACCTTTGTTCAAAATAACTTCCAATCGCTTTTCCAATCCCACATTGGAATCTTGTGGTTTTTGACCCTGAAATTGATACCCATGTGCATACATGACCAATTTTTTGTTCCAATTTTTTGGCACAAGAACTTGGTAAGTGCCACCTTTTAAAGGTCCGAAGTCTTTATGCTCAATTTGAGCGAGGAGGTTACTAGTGACTAGAGTGACTAGAGTGACTAGAGTAACTAAAGAAACTAGAGTACTTTTTCGATTCAACTTAAATTTGTTTTTCATAAATCTTATTTTTAAATGTAAACATCAATCACTTTAGTCACTTTAATCACTTTATTTACTTTTGTCACTTAGTTCATTCTTATCCCCCCATCCAATCGGACCACCTCCCCATTCAACATCGTATTTTCAATGATTTGTTTCACTAATTGCGCAAACTCAGAGGGTTTTCCTAATCGTTTAGGAAAAGGAATTTGCTGTGCTAAGGAATCTTGAACCTCTTGCGATAAGTTTTTCAGCAAAGGTGTTTCAAAAATACCTGGTGCGATGCAATTGACACGGATACCCATTCGGGCAAATTCGCGTGCGATGGGCAAAGTCATAGCAACAATTCCACCCTTTGATGCGGAATAAGCGGCTTGGCCAACCTGGCCATCAAATGCAGCAACTGAAGCCGTATTGATTACAATTCCACGTTCGCCATCTACATTCCACTCATTATGTTGCATTTCATTGGCAACCAATCGAAGGGTATTAAACGTACCAAACAAATTTACTTCAACTACTTTTTTGAATGCTTCCAAGGGATGCGGACCTTCTTTGCCCACCACTCTTTTGGCAGGTCCCAGTCCCGCACAATTGATGATTCCGTGCAAAGCACCAAATTGTGATTTTGCAAGATTTACTGCATTTTGTACTTGTTCTTCAGATGTAATGTCGCAATGAATAAACAAGGAATTGTGACCTAAATTTTGTTCAGCTTGTTGACCAAGCGGCTCATTGACATCCAACAAAACCACCTTGGCATCCGACTGAATCAAAAGCTCCGCCGTGGCATATCCGAGTCCAGATGCACCCCCAGAAATCACAAATGTTTTCTCTTTAATTTCCATTTTCGTACATTTTTGCAACCAAATGAGCGCGGTGTTTTAAAATCACACGCTGATTCAAACTACCCTTATCGGTAATTTCACCCACATCAATACTTGGTGCTTCAATCGCAATTTCAAATCGTTTGATATGGGTAGAACTTCCAGTAGAAGTAGCATTGATTTCATCTATTTTTTCTTGAACAGCTTGCAAAATCACAAGATGTTCAAATAATTCTTTTCTGGAAATATCTTCTTGAATGAGACCTCTACAAGCCTCTTCATTTAAAAACAAAATAGCCCCCACAAAAGCCTGATCCAATCCGGCCAAGACCACATCTTGAATAATAGGTGAACCTTTGGAAATCACTTTCGCTTTCAAAATTCCTACATTAACCCAAGTACCTGTATTCAATTTAAAATCCTCAGCGATACGACCATCAAATACCATGCCTTTATCGGTATCGTTTTCATCTAAAAACTTCACCGCATCTCCTGAACAATAATATCCTTCTTCATCAAATGAAGCCTTCGTGGCTTCATCATTTTTCCAATAACCTATAGTGATATTGGGTCCCTTGTATCGAGCTTCTACTTTATCGCCATCAGGCACTAATTTGATATCTAAACCGGCAACTGGTACACCGAGTAATCCCGAAAAAGCACCACCCCAATTGGCAAACATGGCAGATGGGCCTGCTTCTGTGCAGCCTAAACCTGTAATAATCGGTATTTTTTCACCAATAGTTTCAATGGCTAAACGTTCCAAGGCATCCCAAATCGGCTGTGCCATAGATGCTCCTGCATAAAATAAAATTTGCAAATTTTTGAAAAAAGATTGTCGCAAGGCTGGCTCTTTTTCTAATGCAACTACTAACATTTCAAATCCTTTAGGCACATTAAAATAAGCCGTTGGAGAAATTTCACGCAGGTTTTGAATGGTTTTATCCATGTCTAGTCCCGTAGGTCGACCTTCATCCAAGTACAAAGTTCCTCCATTGTAAACCGTCAAACCAAAATTTTGATTACCCCCAAACGTATGATTCCAAGGCAACCAATCCACAAAAATAGGAGGCGTATCGGCCATGAAAGGTAAAGCTTGCGTGATCTGTTGCAAACTGGCACACCACATCCCATGGGTGTTGGTGACACCTTTAGGTAATCCCGTTGAACCAGAGGTAAACAATATTTTTGCTGGTGTATCTCGATTGACACGCTCATGATACTCGGTAACTTCTTCCGTTACATCTGTTTCCAATAAATCGATAAAACATGCTTCCGGACTTTCGTCCACACAAACGATTATCGCATTGGGGAACAATTCCTTTGCCACTTGAATAGCTTTGGCATAGGTTTTCCCATTTTGTGCAAAGATTACCTTCGGCTTCATCACTGACAAACAATGACGTAATTTTCCGAAGTCATTTGACACCAAGGAATAAGGTGGTGAAATGGGCGAATATGGGATCCCAATGTGCAAGGCTGCTAATGCTACCAAAGCATGCTCAATGGAGTTTTCTGAAAGGATTACCAGGCCTTCATCTCTTTTAACATCAAAATCAATAAAAACCTGGGATAATTTTTCTACATATGAAAAAGCTTCAGAAAATGTCAGCGACTGCCAATTTTCTTGATTTTTTTTGGACAAAAAAACTTGCTTCGGTTTCACCGAAGCAAAATACATCAAACGATCCGTAAAACGATGGGGATACTCCTTGACTTCTTCCAATAATTGGTAATGAAGCAAACCATTTTCATCTAAAAAGGTGCGCGTTTTGTTCGGACCAAAATGTACTTTTTTATATGCACTCATTAATTTTCTCCCACTTTTTTGGCACGACCCTCTAAAAAATCTTTTAATCGTTGTTTAGCTTCTGGGGCATCTTGTGCCATGGCTGCCATTAAACTTTCTAACATGAGTCCCTCTTGCTGATTCGAATCTACAATTTTAGGCAACACATGAGTTAAGGCATAATTGGTCAGACCTGCATTGGAAGCAATTTTTTGGGCTAATTCAATTCCTTTGTTCAAGCCATTTCCATCCTCAACTAAATACTGCGCCATACCAATTCGTTCACCCTCTTCGGCATTGAACACACGGCCTGTCAACATCATATCAGTCATTCTTGCGATGCCAATCAATTTAGGTAATCGAACTGAAGCTCCTCCCCCTACGAAAATTCC
>JBEGQV010000253.1:0-4625 GCA_041180785.1 Bacteroidota bacterium
ATTATCCGTGGAGGTGGTGAATTTGTTGCCTACTATGCCAAAGAACCTGACCTCATCAAAGACTTCGCAAAAAGATACCCAACAGCTAAATTAGTTGCCAACGAAGAGGCTATCTTAAATGACCCTTCCATCAAATTAGTCTTAAGTTCGATCACTCCAATCGAACGAGCTCCTTTAGGAATTCGCGTCATGAAATCTGGCAAAGATTACATGGTAGACAAACCGGGAATTGTTAATTTAGAACAGCTAGAGGCAGTTAAAAAAGTTCAAAAGGAAACCAAACGCATCTATTCCATTTCATTTTCAGAACGTTTTGAAAACAAAGCCACAGAAAAAGCAAGTGAATTGGTGAAGTCGGGCATGATTGGTCAAGTCTTGCAAACTTTGGGCACCGGACCACATCGTATGAGCGTCAATTCAAGGCCCGACTGGTTCTTTGATACCAAATATTACGGGGGCATCATCACAGATATTGCTTCCCACCAAGTGGATCAGTTTTTGCATTTTACCAAATCTACCAAAGGAGAGGTTGTTGCTTCTCAAGTGGCCAATTTCCACCATCCGCAATATCCAAAATTTGAAGATTTTGGTGACTTAATGTTACGCGGAAATGGAGGTGCTGGCTATATTCGGGTCGATTGGTTCACTCCAGACGGCTTAAATACCTGGGGAGATGGTCGTTTGACCATCTTAGGAACTGACGGTTACATCGAAGTTCGTAAAAATACCGATGTGGCTAATCCGCACGGACCAGGTAGCCATTTATATGTGGTCAACCAAAAAGAAATGTTGTATATCGATTGCAAAAACGTAGAGTTGACCCACGGTGAATTATTGGTAGATGATGTGTTGAATCGTACAGAAACGGCCATGACACAGGCGCATTGTTTCCATGCCACCGAATTGGCTTTAATTGCTCAGAAAAACGCAACTAGAATTACTCGCACCATATGAAAAGGAGAAATTTTATCCAAAAAGCTGCCATAGGTGCCGTAGGCGCCATCGGCTTTCCAACGATTGTTCCAGCAAATGTACTCGGTGGAAAAGATGCTCCAAGTAATAAAATTAACATCGGACAAATTGGCTGTGGTCGTATTGCGCGTGGTCACGATTTGCCAGGTACTTGGCGACACGAAAAAGCGCGAATCATGGCCGTTTGCGACCTTGATAGCAATCGTACGCTTGACACGAAAAAGTTGGTTGAAAATTATTACACCAAAAAAACGGGTAATAGTAATTACATCGATGTTAAAATGTACGACGATTATCGCGAATTACTTTTAAACAAAGATATCGATGCAGTAATGATCAGTACACCCGACTTCTGGCATGCGCAACCTGCCATGGAAGCGGCACTTGCTGGGAAGGATATTTATTTACAAAAACCCACTTCTTTAACCATCAAAGAGGGTAGACAACTTGCCGACGTGATCAAAAAAACGGGTCGAATTTTACAAGTTGGAACCCAACAACGCTCTTGGAAACAATTTAAAAGAGCAGCTGAGTTGGTTCGAAATGGTCGCATTGGAAAATTGCATACCGTTCGAGTAGGTTTACCTGGCGATCCTGCTGGTCCGATGGTGCAAGAAATGCAAGTGCCAAAAAACTTGAACTACGACATGTGGTTGGGTTCAACACCTTATATTCCTTATAATGAATTACGCGTGCACCCACAAGTAGGCTATGACCGTCCGGGTTGGTTGCGTATGGAACAATTTGGTGCCGGAATGATAACCGGTTGGGGACAACACCACTTCGACTCAGCAGCTTGGGGAATGGATACGGAATTAACCGGGCCCCTAACCATTGAAGCCGTTGCTGAATTTCCTAAAACGGGCGTTTGGGATGTGCATGGTGATTTTATGGCCAAAGCAGAATATGCGAATGGCATCACCATGTTTACCAGCGGCGCTTATCCAAATGGAATCCGTTTCGAAGGCACTGAAGGATGGATTTTTGTTTCCAGAGGCGACTATGCTGTTACATCAAGTGATCCGAATAACAAAGTCATGGCAAAAGCCATAGATGCCTCAAACCCTGCTCTTTTGGATTCAGTGATTGGGGAAAACGAAATTCATTTGTACCAGTCGGATGAACAACATGGTAATTGGTTAGACTGTATTGAAACCAGAAAAGAACCCATTTCTCCCATTGAAATCGGTCATCGTGCTTGCACGGTTTGTTTAATTACGCATGTGGCCATGAAACTTGGTCGAAAATTACATTGGGACTCCGTTAAAGAACAGTTTATCAACGACGCGGAGGCTAATACCTATTTAAGTAGACCTCAACGTGGACCATACGGAACCGATAAGATTAAATATTAATCGTGTTTTACCCAAACTAATTCATTGGTGTTAAAGCCAATTTGTTTGGCAATTTGTAGATAGTTTGATTTAACCGATTCTGGGATTGTCTTTTGTCTCGACAAAATCCACAGATACGAAAGCTCCTCTCCGGCTACCAAGGCATATTGGTAGTTGGAGTCAAGGGCTATCACATTATACCCCCCATAAAAAGGCCCGAAGAAAGATACTTTCAACATCCCCACATCGTCTTTTGCCACAAACTTTGCCTTTCCAACCGACTCTTTCCATTTGTTTTTTGCTGGGTCAAATCCTCTATTGACTACCTTTATAGACCCGTCTTCATTCAGCTCGTAAAACGCGCTGGTGTTGTTTAATCCTTTCTCAAAATAAAAATCTAGGCGAGCAATTTCATACCACTTACCAAGGTATTTGGATTTATCAAAATTACGAACGGCAGTAGCTCCCGGTGGAATAGTGGATGACGAACAGGCACTCATGAAGAGGGTAAGTCCAACAAAAAGGTTAAAGTACTTTTTCATGTGTCGAAGGTTTAAAATTTTTTTGAATGATTTCTTCCGAATGACTTCGTAAAAAGGTTAAGAATGCGGAGGCAACTGGAGATAATTTTTTTTCCTTTTGCCACAAAAACATCCAATCCGTTGAAATGGGTAAGTTTTTCTGCGGAATAATGCACAATTTCCCAAATTCAATTTCATTTTTTATGCCAATTAAAGGCATAATCGAGTAACCAAGTCCAGCAATAACAGCTTGCTTGACGGCTTCATTAGAACTCAGTTCCAGCTTTTTTTTAACTTTAATTTGATGCTCTAATAAGAAATTTTCCATCACTTTTCTTGTGCCAGAGCCCTCCTCTCGGAAGATTAAAGGTAATTGATCAAAATGAAAATTTTTGTTCAAATCAGGAAATTTTTTGGCATTTTCTGGGTTGCCCACCAAATACAGTTCATTTTTAAAAAGGGGAATATAATCATAAGATAGGTTGGCAAAATGTAAGGAGACCATACTAAAATCTACTTTGTTTTCTTGTTGACTTTTCAACACCTGCTCTCGATTAGATACCTCGATTTTTAATTCAATTGCCGGATGTAACTTGATAAAATCAGCCAAAAAATAGGGCAACACATATTTCGCAGTGGACACCACCGATAGTTTTAGTGTTCCAATTAATAGACCCTTGAACGCACTTGATTGTGCGTTTATCTGTTGAATTTGCTGAATGATTTCTTCAGCTGATTTAGCAATTTCATGACCAAATTCTGTCACAAACAACCTTTTACCAATGATCTCAATCAGGGGAATGTCAAATTGTTGTTGGAAATTTCGAATTTGAATAGAAACCGCCGGTTGCGTTAAATTCAATTCCTCTGAAGCCTTAGTGATACTCTTTGTTTCAACCACTTTTTGGTAAATCAATAATTGCTGCAAAGTATAATTCATAAAAATTATTTATGTATTTCATTATAAACTTAAATAAAAATTATTGATTATGAAGCATTTACTTTGTGAAAAGTTAATCCTACAGCCATGTCAACACGCTTTAAAATTTTAAAATTCCTATTTTTTGTACTGATTCTGATCATTTTAGGATTCGCAGCAATTGTAGAGACAGATAAGAGTTTAACAAAATTGTTTGTATCGATACTAATCATCGTAGAGTTATTGTTTCTTCAAATGCTTTCTTCTAAAAATTGATATTATGCTAAATTTTGAATTATTGACGTTTAATTTGTCGAACCCAACCTTGCTTTTTTTCTTATTGGGTGTAATTGCCAAAGTAGTAAAAAGTGATTTAGAAATTCCTAAAGCTTCTAAAAGCTTTATTGCCTTGTACTTATTATTTTCAATTGGTTTTAACGGGGGAGCAGAATTGGCGAGTTCTGGTATCACTGCAGAGGTAACAAGATCGCTCCTTTTTGGCTTGTTACTTGCCACATTAATTCCTGTTTACACCTTTTTTGTCCTACGAACAAAATTATCAATACCTGATTCAGGAGCAATAGCGGCATCATTTGGATCGGTGAGTGCAGTTACCTTCGTGACAGCTGTTGCCTTTTTAGAAATGAACCAGGTGAAATATGGTGGAGAAATGGTTGCAGTCATGGCATCTATGGAATTTCCGGCCATCATTATGGGTGTTGTATTAATTAATCTAGCATCTAGTTCATTAGCGCGCGAAACTCAAGAAAAAATTAGTTGGAAGCCTGCTTTAAGACACTCTTTAACAAATGGAAGTGTGTTAATGATTTTCGGTAGTTTGTTGATTGGATTTTTGTCGGATGAATCCCAAACAGCGGG
>JBEGQV010000254.1:0-7881 GCA_041180785.1 Bacteroidota bacterium
CCTGAAAAAGTCGCATGGGCATCTAAGCCTAAGTTTTGTGAAGCTTTTGCTGCATATTTCAATTGCTGAATGGCCCATTCTGTTCTTGCCTTTGGATTTCCTTTTACTGAATTCGGAGCAAAACCATCAAAACTTTCATCGTATGCAGGATTTACTGCTACTAATTGTCCTTGCAAGTGCGTAGAAAGTTCGGTGATTTGTAATCCCTTATCAGCTAATTTACCCTTTAATTCATCGCAATAGGTTTTTGATTCAGCTGCCTTTTGTAAATCAATACAACGGGCATCCCATGAGGGAATCTGAATTCCTTTGTAACCTTTATCAGCAACCCAAGAAGAGATACTGTCTAATGAGTTGAATGGGGCTTCGTCGCCCATAAACTGTGCTAAAAATATAGCAGGTCCTTTTATCGTTTGCATTTTTTAAATAGGTTTAAATTTTAACCCAAGCTTGTTTACGTGTACTTTCTAAAATACGCTCGCAAATTAGTAATTCGCGATATCCGTCCGCAAATGTTGGGTAGGTTGGTTTTTCTGGTTGTTTTCCTCCTTCAATGGCTGCATAAACTTCTTTGAATAATTGCTTGGAGGTGTCAGGGAAACCTTCATTGTGTCCACCAGGGAAAGTAATAATATCTCTAGTCTCTGCGTATACCAAAGAAGGATCTTTCATCAAGACTTGATTTGCTTGATCCCTGTTGCCAATCCATAATTCATTTGGTCTTTCTGAGTTATAGGCGAAAGTTTTGTTCGCACCAGATATCTCTAATTTTAATTGGTTCTTGCGTCCTGCTGAAACTTGAGAAACGGTGATTGAACCTTTGTTTCCATTGCTAAAACGCAATAAAACATTCGCTGTATCTTCTGTATTGATTGGTACATCTGCATAATCATCCGGGTTCAGCATTTTTCCAGAATAGGTCTCTACCGGTTTTAATGGTTTTTTACGAATAGGATGAACCGTATTAAAATCTGCCATTACTTCCGTGGTATGTAAACCTGTGA
Organism: Bacteroidota bacterium; assembly: GCA_041180785.1. Classification (GTDB taxonomy): domain Bacteria; phylum Bacteroidota; class Bacteroidia; order Cytophagales; family Spirosomataceae; genus Sandaracinomonas. Next base: position 1,005 of record JBEGQV010000254.1, read on the forward strand.
TGTATTCGATGATGTCCATTAAGTGCGATCCGATATCGGCAATTGCTCTTGAATCACCCGATTTATCAGGTTCTAAACGCCAATTGTAATCTGTTGCATAGAATAACCAGTCTTGTAAGTAAGAACCTAAAACCGAATAAATTTCACCCAAATCGCCTTTTTCTCTCATAGTTCTCATCTGACGAACCAATGGATAATAGCGTAAATTAAAGTGAACCGCATTCACTAATCCCGTTTGTTTTGCCAAAGCCACTAATTCTTCGGCTTCGTGTAAATCTTTCGCCAAAGGTTTTTCACAAATGACGTGTTTTCCCGCTAATAAGGCAGCTTTCGACTGCGAATAGTGTAGGAAGTTTGGTGTACAAATATGTACACTTTGAATATCCTCTTGTTTTAACAATTCATCAAAAGTATACCATCTTGGAATACCTAGTTGTTTTGCTTTTGCTTCTGCTAATTCGATGGTTACCTCACAAAGTGCTGCTACTTCAACATTCGGTAATCTTCTCAATGCTTCAATATGTGCAGGTCCAATGAATCCAGTTCCTACAATTCCTACTTTAATTTTTGACATATTATACGAGTATTAAATTTCAAATTTTGTCCACTTATTGTTGTTATCTTTTGCTGAACGAACAACATTTTCAATAAATGCCATTCCTTTAATTCCTTCTTCTATTCCTGGGAAATCATATAAGGGATCAGCTTGTTTTCCTTCCCATTTTGCACGGAGTGCAAAGGTGAAGTTTCGGTAAATATTTGCAAATGTCTCTACATATCCTTCTGGGTGTCCTGCTGGCTGACGCGTATGTGCCATCGCATTCGCTGAAAGTTTACCTACATTTGTTCGAACAATACGAGCCCCTTCGTCTCTTGATTTTACAATCAAGGTATTTGGATCCATTTGTTTCCACACCAGACCTGCTTTTGTTCCATAAATACGAACATTTAAATCATTTTCTTCCCCGTTACATATCTGGCTGCAGTGCAACACGCCACGGGCTCCGTTTGAATAATGGATTAAGATGTTGCCGTCATCATCTAGTTTTCTGCCATCCACAAAGATGGTTAAGTCTGCACAAAGTTCATCTATTTGTAAGCCAGTAATGTATTCAACTAAATTTTCAGCGTGCGTACCGATATCTCCAATGGCACCAGCCGCACCACAACGAGCAGGGTCTGTTCGCCAATCGGCTTGTTTTTGTCCCGTTGCTTCTACCAAATCAATCAGCCAGCCTTGTGGGTATTCTACAATTACTTTTCTGATTTCTCCAATTTCACCTGCATCTACCAATGCCCTCGCTTCTTTGATCATGGGATATCCCGTATAATTATGCGTTAGGGCAAAAATTAAACCTGTTGCTTCAATTACTTTTTTTAATTCCTTGGCCTCTGCCAAATTTAGCGTTGCTGGTTTATCGCAAACTACATGGAATCCATTTTCTAAAGCAAATTTTGCAGCCGGGAAATGAACGTGATTGGGTGTAACAATCGAAACAAAATCCATGCGCTCTCCCTCTGGTAATTCCTTCTCTTTTAAAATCATTTCCTCATAAGATCCATAAACACGTGATGGATTTAAATATAAGGCTTCCCCTGTTGCTTTTGATTTTTCTGGACTAGAACTAAAAGCCCCACACACTAATTCAATTTCACCATCCAGCTGAGCACCTCTTCTGTGGACTGCACCAATGAAAGCTTCTAAACTTCCACCAATCATTCCCATTTTTATTTTTCTACTTTGACGATTTTTGGCTTGCGTTCCGCCACCTCCTTGTATCATAGTTATTCGATTTAGTCTATTTACAAAAATAGGGCTTATTTCTTTTTTTTTAAAAAATATTTTGTTTATTTGTTTAGATTTTTTTAATTTTCAATATTATTTTTTCAAGAAATTATCATTCTAAACCTTTAAACAAAAATAACATCTTATGAGTCAATCTGTTAATGCCAACCGTTTATTTCTAGCGAGTTGTTTTGCGCTTATCACGACTGCCTTTTCATTTAGTATTAGAGCAGGTATTTTAGGACAATTAGGTTCTGAACTGGGATTAAATAATGTGGAGCTAGGTACCATCAATTCCATGTGGTTCTTAGGTTTTCCAATCGCAATGGTTTTAGGAGGTATTTTCTATACGTCTATAGGACCTAAATTGATTATGCAAATTGCCTTAGTGGCGCACGCAGTGGGTATTTTAATGACTATTTATGCGGTCGATTACAATACCTTATTAATTTCAACTTTGTTGATTGGTATCGGTAATGGTTGTACAGAGGCAGCTTGTAATCCAATGATTGCTGATTCATACACAGGAAATGAAATGAATACAAAGTTGAATCGTTTCCACATGTGGTTCCCAGGTGGTATCGTTGTTGGTTCGTTAATTTCTAAATTTATGACGGATGCAGCCATGTCTTGGCAGTCGCAAGTTTGGGTAATTATTATTCCAACAATTTTATATGCGGTATTATTCTTTGGACAAGCATTTCCTAAGCCAAAAGTAGCTGAAAGCAATGTAGGAGCAAACTTCAAAGCCATGTTAAATCCTTTGTATTTGTTTATGTTGGCATGTATGGCATTAACAGCAATTTCTGAGTTTGGTCCACAAAACTGGGTAGGTCCAATCTTATCGAAAGCAGGTGCAAGTCCAATGTTGGTATTGGCATTAGTAACAGGATTAATGGCAGTGGGTCGGTATTTTGCGGGTCCAATCATTGCTAAAATTAATACGGTGGGTGTGTTGTTATTCTCAGCAATTTTTGCCTTCATTGGTTTGTATTTGATGAGTAGCATGTCGGGCTCAACGTTATATTTTGCTGCATTTATCTATGGTTTAGGAATTTGTTTTTTCTGGCCAAATATGTTAGGTTTTGTGGCAGAAAATATGCCAGAGACAGGTGCATTAGGACTTTCAATCATGGGTGGTTTGGGCATGTTCTCTTCTTCAATCTTCCAACCAATTATTGGTGGATGGATTGATGGTCACAAGGCGACTCAACTAGCAGCAGGATTAGCAGGCGATGCAGCTGATTTAGCTGCTGGTCAGGCAACATTAAGCAACATGATGCTTTTCCCTGGTATTTTAATCGTTGTTTTTGCTGTGCTATATTTTACTAGAAGAAAGGCAGCTTAATCACAAAATTTTATGTGTAAATTTAGGGGCGGATTTCCGCCCCTTTTTTTTATGAAAAACCTATTGATTTGTCTATTGGCCTTGTTCCTACTTTCCTGTAAAGAAAATTGGAATATTGATTCTCAGCGCGTGAAAGAAATTTTACTACAAAAAGCTAAAGACAATAAGGAACATGTGATCGAGTTCGAAACTCGTTTAGGGAATTTTCAAATTGAATTATCTGATCAAACGCCCTTACATCGGATAAATTTTATTCGATTGGTTAAATTGGGCTACTTTAAGGATCGGTATTTTTATCGGAACATCTATGATGCCGGGATGCAGGGTGGAGGAGAATATAAGGATCGATTGGATTATTTAGTACCTGCTGAATATGTAGACGAGTTGAAGCCAGTTCGAGGAACGATTGCCATGGCACGATACGATGAGGGAAATCCAGAAAAAGCCTCTTCTTCAACTGAATTTTTTATCATCACAGATACGGAGGAAGCTAAGCCCTATTATAAAAATTATGTGGTTTTTGGGAAAGTAATTTCTGGGATGGCTGTCTTGGATTCGATGAAAAAACAACGTTCATTTTTTGAAAAACCTGTGGTACCTGTAAAGTTTTCAGTTAAAATTATTCGTTAATTTTTTTCCCCAAGGAAAATAGAAAAGTAAATAGAACAACGAATAGGCAACCCACAACGTTCAGCCATAAAAAGGCCATTACTTCTTGTTTCCAAAGATAAATGACAACACTTTCTGCGAGGATAGCCGACCAAAATACAGCATTGGATTTGGCAGATTTGAGATAAAATGCACACAAGAAAATTCCTAAGATTGTTCCATAAAACCAAGAACCCAAAATATTTACTACTTCAATTAAAGAGCCCATGTTGTTGGCAAACTGTGCAACCACTAAACAAAAAAGTCCCCAAAAAACAGTCGATAGTTTGGAACTCCACCAATAATGTTGGTTTCCTTTATCAGGTGCAATGAATCGCTGGTAAATGTCTACCATCGTCGTGGAGGTCAATGATCCAAAAGCAGAAGCCATCGATCCCATAGACGACAATAAGATCATGGCTATCAAAAATCCAACGATACCTTGGGGTAAATGATCCACAATGTAGGTTAAAAAGATGTAATTGGTGTCTTGCGTGTCTTTTTCTGGATGTTTTGCTTTAATTATTTCAACGGCCTTCGTTTTTAATTCTTTCTCTTGCGAATCAATTTCTTTTATTTTTTCACTAAGTTGCGGATTAAAATTACCTGTTTGCTTATAGGTCTGAAGTAGTTCGATTTCTGCTTTTTTCTTTTCCGCAAATAATTGTCGTTTTTGCAGGGTTAATTGTTTCGATGAACGTTCTGAATTCCAAGTGGCTTCTAGGTTTTTATTGAAAAACATCGGAGGTTCTTGGAATTGATAAAAAACAAATACCAGGATACCAACCAATAGGATGAAAAATTGCATCGGGATTTTCAAGAATCCATTCAATAATAATCCTAATTTACTTTGAGAGGTGTTTTGGGCAGTTAGGTATCTGCCAACCTGACTTTGGTCTGTGCCGAAATAGGATAATTGCAAAAAAAATCCACCAATAATTCCCGACCAAATATTATATCGGTTGTTCACATCAAACTTCCAATCGATCAGATTGATTTTCCCCATTTTTCCAGCTAAATGCAAGGATTCATGCATGCCAACATCTTCGGGTAATTGCTGAATAATGAGTACTGCTGCTAAAATCATCCCACACAATACAACCGTCATTTGCAGCATTTGGGTATAAGAAATGGCTTTTGAGCCTCCTAAAACACAATATAGGGTTACAACAGCTGCTGTGATAATGTTGGTCAGACTTAGATCCCAACCTAATAGAGTAGATAGAATAATCGAAGGAGCTGCGATGGTTACTCCTGTAGATAATGCACGGGGAATTAAAAACAATAAGCTAGTCAGTACCCGTGTTTTGGTATCGAATCGTTCTTCTAAAAATTGGTAGGCCGTGTATATTTTTAATTGAAAATAGTTAGGAATGAAGGTGATCGAGAGTACAATCATGGCAATGGGAAGACCCAAGTAAAATTGTACAAATCGCATACCATCTGTATAAGCTTGTCCGGGTGCTGAAAGAAAAGTGATGGCGGAGGCTTGAGTTGCCATCATAGAAAGTAACACATGATACCATGGCAATTCACGGTCTGCTAATAAAAATCCTTGAAGCGAATGTTTGCTTTGCTTGCCTTGCCAGCTACCATAGGCTACAATTCCACCAATAGTTCCTAGCAATATGATCCAGTCGAAAAGTGTCATTGTTGATAGATTTGCGTTAAAAACATAAAAATAACAATGATTCCAAGGAGGAAAAGGATTAATGCCAAGTACCACTTTTTCCAATACTTAGGACTGTTTTCCATAGCGAGGTTAATTTACCCTTAAATATGCAAACAAATTTTTGAAATATAAAAATAGATTTATACCTTTGCAGTCCAATTAAACGCGGGCGTGGTGGAATTGGTAGACATACCAGACTTAGGATCTGGCGCCGCGAGGCATGGGGGTTCGAGTCCCTCCGCCCGTACCACCAACGGCAAGCCCTCATACCAATAGGTTTGGGGGCTTTTTTTAATTCAATTAAAAAAATATTCATATGAACATTTCTCTCAACAAATCAGATGATTTACAAGGTCGTTTGACAGTTGTAGTTTCAGCTCCAGATTATCAGGAAAAAGTAGACAAAAAAATCAAAGATTATCGTGCGAAAGCAAATTTGAAAGGTTTCCGTCCTGGTATGGCTCCATTGCCTATGATTAAAAAATTATATGGCACATCGGTATTAGTAGATGAAATCAATCACTTATTAGGTCATGCTGTGAGTGATTATATCAAGGAAAATAATTTGAAATTAGTTGGTGAGCCGCTTCCTGCAGTAGATGAAACAGATTCAATTGATTGGGAAAAAGATTCTGAATTTACTTTCCACTATGATTTAGGTTTTCATGGAGATTTCAAAGTTGAATTAGATAAAATTAAGTCGATTACATCTTACGAAATTAAGGCAGGAAAGGAGGAAATTGATGAGACCATTGAAAATTTGAAGAAGCAGTTTGGTGAGCAAACACATCCAGAAACGGCAGAAGATAGAGATTTGATTTTTGGTACGTTTACACAGGGTGACTGGGTAGAGAAGTCAGCTATTCCAATGCATTCTATTAATGATAAATCTAAAAAGATTTTTATTGGTGCCAAAAAAGGAGATACCTTAAAATTTGCGATTGATAAAGTTTTTGTTGATGCCAAATCATTGGCTTTAGCAACAGGAAAGAAAGAGGAAGAAGTTGGAGATTTGACAGGAGAGGTAACTTATGAGGTGGATGATATTACTCGTTCAGTTCCTTCAGAAATGAACCAAGCGTTTTTTGATAAAGTGTTAGGTGCTGGAAAAGCAAGTGATGAAAAATCATTTATTGAGCAGGTAACAGAGATCATTCAAGATAATTATAAGCGTGAGGCTGAGTATTTATTGCGCATTGATGCAGAAAAGGCCTTGATCGATCAAGTGAAGATTGATTTGCCAGATGCATTTTTAAGAACATGGTTAATTAAGATTAATGAAGGTAAATATACACCAGAGCAAATTGATCAAGATTTCGACAATGTGAAAAAAGATATTCGCTGGAACTTAATCAAGAATGAAATTGCAACTCAGTTTGAAGTGAAGGTTGAGTATGCAGAAGTAGTAGAAAAGGCGAAAGAC